>NZ_JBVPVA010000199.1:0-1326 GCF_055612215.1 Actinomycetospora sp.
GGAGCAGCTCCCGGACCTGTGGCTCCACCGCGCACAGCAGCGTCGTCACCGCGCTGCCCACGCCCTGGGCCCGCAGCGCGAGGCAGAGGTTCTGCATCGTCGGGTAGATCGACGCGCCGCCCACCACGGAGAGCCGGCCGAGCTCGGTGTCGGTGGGGTGCAGACCCGAGGTCTCGGCACAGCACACGAGGATCGCCGGCACCGATGCAAGGTGGCGGGCGAAGTGGTCGGCGTCGGTGACGGTCTTCGGCAGGGCGTTGGCCTGCACCGTGCCTGCGCCGATCCCGGCGAAGTAGACCTCCCACATCGGCAGGTACAGGTCGGCCAGCGCCTGCTTGCGCTCGGCGTCCCGGACGACGATCCACTTGACCGGCTGGCGGTTGCCGCCCTGCGGTCCGAAGCGCGCCGCGTCGATCGCCGTGCGCAGCACCTCGTCGGGCACCGGGTCCTCCCGGAAGTACCGGCACGTCCCGGTGGTCCGCATCGCCTCGTCCAGCTCCATCGCCGGGTCTCCTATCAGCGGGTAGGCCAAGGAGTGCTCACCCTGCTGTGGCCCCGGCCACACGTCACGCACCGCCTGCCGGAGCGAGCGGCACTCGCGCCCGCCGAGAAACGGCGGGGCGCCGCTCGCTCCCCACGGTGGCCTACCCGCTGTAAGGTCCGCCGACGTGACCACTGTCGGCCGGACCGGGCTGCGCCGAGCGCTCGACGCGGCGAACGTGCCCTGCCTGACGATGTGTCTGGTGCAACTCACCGGGGATCTGCGCTGGCTCGAGCCGCCCTACGCGCCGACCCGCGCCCGGGGGCTCGACGACCACGACAGCGGCGGCCTCCCCGACGAGGTCCAGGACGAGATCCGCGACGCCCTCGCCGAGGTCCTCGAGGCGGGCGCTCCCCCGGCCCTGCCCGCTCCCCGCGGCGAGCTGCTGCTGCGGATGCTGCGGACCTTCACCGGCGAACCGGTCGGCGACGAGTTCGAGCCGATGATGGCCGAGACCCTCGGCGTCGCCGAGCCCGAGCCCACGCCGCGACCCGACGTCCCACCCGGCACCGACGCCCTCGTCATCGGCGCCGGCGTCGGCGGGCTCCTCGCCGTCGCGACGCTGCGCGCGATGGGCATCGGGGTCACTGCCCTGGAGCGCAACGACGAGGTGGCCGGCACCTGGTGGGAGAACCGCTACCCGGGCGCCGGCGTCGACACCCCCAGCCACCTGTACTCCTACTCGTTCCGGCCGCACCCCTGGTCGACCGCGTTCGGGCGTCGCGGCGAGGTGTTCGACTATCTGCGCGACTACGCCGACGACGCCGACCTGCGCCGCCACATCG
>NZ_JBVPVA010000268.1:0-3396 GCF_055612215.1 Actinomycetospora sp.
TCTCGATGCCGCGGCGGAACAGGTGGTATGGCGGCTGCAGCGTCTCCACCGGCCGACGGCGGTCGAACGCCGCCATCTGCTCCTCGTCGAAGTTGGAGACGCCGACGTGGCGGATCTTGCCCTCGTCGACGAGCTCCTGCAGGTAGCCGGCGGTGTCCTCGAACGGCGTCTGCTCGTCGGGCCAGTGGATCTGGTACAGGTCGATGTGGTCGATCTTCATCGCCCGGAGGCTGGACTCGACCCCGGAGCGCAGGTACTCGCGGCTGGAGTCGCGGGGCCGGTCGGTCCCGGGGTTGATGCCGCCCTTGGTGGCGATCACCACGGAGTCGCGGTCGTGGTCGAGCTGGTGGCGCAGCGCGTTCGCGAGGACTTCCTCGGCCTCGCCGAACCCGTAGGCCTGCGCGGTGTCGAAGAAGTTCACCCCGAGGTCGAGGGCGTGCCGGATCGCGCCCTGGGCCTGGTCGGCGTCGTACGAGCCCCACTCACCCGAGACCTGCCAGGTCCCGAACGCGATCCGGGACACCTCGAGCTCGGTCTTGCCCAAACGAGTGGTCTTCATGGCGTTCGGCTACCCCGCTCGCGCGCCACCGCAACCCGGCGCCCACGTGGTCGTGGCGACCGGCACGCTCCGGCACAGTGGGAGCCCGTGCGCATCCTCGTCGCCGCCCTCGGCGCTCCCGGCCACGCCTTCCCGCTGGTCCCGCTCGCCCGTGCGCTGCACGACGCCGGGCACGACGTCACCGTCGCGACGGGGCCGGATCTCGTGTCGACGATCGCGACCTCCGGGGTCCCGACGGTGCCCGCCGGGCGGCCGGCCCTCGAGGCGTTCCGCGGGGTGATGATCGACCGGGGACTCACCGAGCGACCCTCGGACCAGGAGGTCATGCGCGACGTCGCGGGGGAGGTGTTCGGGCGGGTCATGCCGCGCTCGGTCGCGAGCGACCTGATCCCGCGCCTGCGGGAGGAGCCGCCCGACGTCGTCATCGCCGAGGTGGGCGACCGGGGCGCGGCGCTCGCGGCACGCGCCGTCGGGGTGCCCTGCGTCCTGCACTCCTTCGGGCGCCGGCCGTCCCCGCACTCACCGATGAGCATGACGACGCCCGCGGGCCTCGCCGCGGTCGCCGCCGAGCTCGGCGTGCCGCAGTCCGAGGGCGACGTGACCGGCCACGCCTACCTCGACATCTGCCCGCCGTCGCTGCAGGACCCGGGCTCGGAGGCCTACCTCGCGGGAATGGCCCCGGTGCCGCTGCGCCCGGTCGGCTGGAACCCGCCGACGCCGTTCGCGCCCCGCCGGCTCACCGGCCGCCCATGGGTGCTGCTCACCCTCGGCACCTCGTTCGGCGTGGCCGGCGTCCTGCGCACCGCCCTGGACGGACTGGCCGGCCTCGACGTCGACGTGCTGGTGGCCGCCGGCTCGGTCGCGGTCGGCGAGCTGGCCGACCTCGAGGGACCGGGCGTGCAGGTCGAGTCGTTCGTGCCGCAGGCCGACCTGCTGCGCGGCGAGGTCGACGGCGTGGACGCGCCCCCGGCGCTGGTCGTGCACCACGGGGGCAGCGGCACGACCCTCGGTTGCGCCACGGCCGGGCTGCCGCAGGTGTTCCTCCCGCAGGGCGCCGACCAGTTCCTCAATGCGGCGGCCGTCACGACGGCGGGCGCGGGAGTCCAGCTGCTCGGTGAGCAGGCGAGCGGGGAGGCCGTCGCGGCGGCGGTGACGGCCCTGCTGGCCGAGGGACCCGAACGTGCGGCCGCCCGGGCCCTCGCCGTCGAGGTGGCCGCCCTGCCCGGACCCGACCAGGTTGCGGCCGACGTCGGGCGGTGGGCGTTCCCGGCCCGGCTCAGCCGTTGATGTAGGCCTCGAGCTGCTCGCGGTGGGCCTCGAGTTCGTCGAGCCGGGTCTTGACGACGTCACCGATGCTGACGATCCCTGTCAGCTTTCCGCGCTCGACGACCGGGACGTGCCGGATGCGCTTCTGGGTCATCACCCCGGCGAGCCCGTCGACCTCGTCGTCCGGACCGCAGGTCGTCACGGGACCCGTCATGATCGTGGCGACGGCGTCCCCGAGCAGGTCCGCGCCCCGGCGGTGCAGGTGCCGCACGACGTCGCGCTCGGAGACCATCCCGACGACCGCGCCGCCGTCCACGACCACCGCGGCGCCGACCCCGCGCTCCGCGAGCGCGGCGAGCAGGTCGGGCAGGCCGGTCTGCGGTTCGACCGTCAGTACGCCGGCCGGCTTCGAGGTCAGGACGTCCCGGATGCGCATCGTCGACTCCTTCGTCAGGCGGTGTGTGACGACGATCTCACGCGCAGCTCACGTCGGGAAGGCTCCGGCCGGGGCCCGGTGGGCGGTCGCCGGACCGGGCCGCCCACGCCGGGGCGGCACTATCGTCGGCGGGGTCGGGACGACGGGAGGACGGGTCATGGTCGGCATCGTCGAGGTCAGTCCGCGCGACGGGCTGCAGAACGAGCGCGCGGTGCTCGAGACCGACGCGAAGGTCGAGCTCATCGGCCAGGCGATCGCGGCGGGGGCGCGGCGGATCGAGTCGGCGTCGTTCGTGCATCCCAAGCTCGTCCCGGCGATGGCCGACGCCGAGGCGGTGATGGAGCGCGTGCCCCGCCCCGAAGGTGTCTCGCACATCGGGCTGGTGCTCAACCGCCGCGGCTACGACCGGGCGGTGACGGCCGGCGTCGACGAGGTGAACGTCGTCGTGCCCGCCTCCGACGGGTTCGCCAAGGCCAACCAGAACTCCAGCACCGAGGCGCTGACCGAGGTCGCCGAGGAGGTCCTGGCTGAGGCGGCGTCGGCGGGGCTGTTCGCCACCGTGACCATCGCGACCTCGTTCGGCTGCCCCTTCGACGGCGAGGTCCCGCCCGACCGCGTCGTCGAGGTCGCGCGCCGGTCCGCGGCCGCCGGCGCGAAGGAGATCGCGATCGCGGACACCATCGGCGTCGGGGTGCCGACCCAGGTGCGTGCGCTGCTCGACGGGGTCCGCGAGGTCGCGCCCGACGTCGTCACCCGCGCGCACTTCCACAACACGCGCAACACCGGCTTCGCCAACGCGGTGGCCGCGTACGAGTGGGGCGTGGACTGGCTGGACTCCTCCAACGGCGGGATCGGGGGCTGCCCGTTCGCCCCGGCGGCCACCGGGAACATCGCCACCGAGGACCTCGTCTACCTGCTCGAGCGCATGGGCGTGGACACCGGGCTGCGCCTCGACGCGCTCCTGCCGATCGCCGGATTCCTCTCCGACCAGCTGGGCTACCGGGTCCCGGCGCTCCTGCCCCGGGCCGGGGCTTTCCCGGGCTGATCTTTTCCCGGTGGGCGAGGATGGGCGCATGGCCGACACCGGAGCCGGAACTCCGAACCCCCTCGACACGAACACCGCCGGGAATCCCCT
>NZ_JBVPVA010000284.1:0-23536 GCF_055612215.1 Actinomycetospora sp.
CGGCCGTCGTCGAGCACCTGCAGCAGCGTGTTGAAGACGTCCGGGTGGGCCTTCTCCATCTCGTCGAGCAGCACGACCGAGTACGGACGGCGCCGGATCTCCTCGGTCAGCTGTCCGGCCTCGCCGTAGCCGACGTACCCGGGGGGCGAGCCCACCAGCCGCGACACGGTGTGCCGCTCGGAGTACTCGCTCATGTCGACGCGGACCATGCGGTCCTCGTCGCCGAACATCACCGCGGCGAGCGCCTTGGCGAGCTCGGTCTTCCCGACGCCGGTCGGGCCGAGGAACAGGAAGCTGCCGATCGGGCGGTCCGGGTCGCCCAGGCCGGCCCGCGAGCGGCGGACCGCCTCGGCGACCGCGCGCACGGCGTCGTCCTGGCCGACGACCCGCTGGTGGAGCTGCTCCTCCAGGCCGAGCAGTCGCGACCGCTCGGTCTCGGTGAGCTGCGCGACCGGGATGCCGGTCGAGCGCGACACCACCTCGGCGATGTCCTCGACGCCCACCTCGAGCACGCCGCCCTGGCCGGACGAGCGCTCGGTGCGCGCCTCCGTCAAGGCCTGCGCGGCAGCGTTCAACTCGTCACGCAGCGCCCCGGCCCGCTCGTAGTCCTCGTCGGCGACCGCCTGGTCCTTGTCGCGCTGCAGCGACTCGACGCGCTGCTCGAGCTCGCGGGTGTCGGTGTGCGGCGCCTGCGAGCGCAGCCGCTTGCGGGCGCCCGCCTGGTCGACGAGGTCGATGGCCTTGTCGGGCAGGAACCGGTCGGTGACGTAGCGCTCGGAGAGCTCCGCGGCCGCCGTCAGCGCCTCGTCGGTGAAGCGCACCTGGTGGTGCGCCTCGTAGCGGTCCCGCAGCCCGTGCAGGATCGCGATCGTGTCCGCGACGCTCGGCTCCGGCACCATCACCGGCTGGAAGCGGCGCTCGAGCGCGGCGTCCTTCTCGATGGACTGCCGGTACTCGTCGAGCGTGGTCGCGCCGACGATGTGCAGCTCGCCGCGGGCCAGGGCCGGCTTGAGGATGTTGCCGGCGTCCATGCCGCCACCCTCGCCGCTGCCCCCGGCACCGACCATGGTGTGGAGCTCGTCGATGAAGACGATGAGCTCCTCGGAGTGCTGCCGGATCTCGTCGACGAGCTTCGTCATGCGCTCCTCGAAGTCACCGCGGTAGCGGGTGCCCGCCACCATGCCGGTGAGGTCGAGCTGGACGATGCGCTTGCCGGTGAGCTGCTCGGGGACGTCGCCCGCGACGATGCGCTGGGCGATGCCCTCGACGACGGCGGTCTTGCCGACGCCGGCCTCACCGATCAGCACCGGGTTGTTCTTGGTGCGACGCGAGAGGACCTCGAGGGTCTGGTCGACCTCGTCCTCCCGCCCGATCACCGGGTCCAGCTCGCCTGCACGGGCCTTGCCCGTCAGGTCGACGCCGAACTGGTCGATCGTCGGGGTGTCGCTCTCGCCCTGCTGCCCGGCCTGGCCCGCGCCGGACCGGCCCGCGCCGGAGGCCGAGCGCTGCAGCGACTGCGGGTCCACCCCGCGCGACTGCAGACCCTTGCCGGTCGGGGAGTCCGGGTTGGCGGCGAGCGCCAGCACGATGTGCTCGGGGCCGATGTAGCTGGCACCGAGGGCGCGGGAGATCTGGTGCGCGTCGAGCAGCGTCCGCTTGGCGGTGGGGGTCAGCGTCGGGGCCTCACCACGCGCCTCGCCGCGCGGCAGTTGCGCGTCGGCGTGCCGGGCGAGCTCGTCGACGTCCGCGCCCGTCCCCGCGATCAGGGCGCGCAGCGGCGGGACGGCGAGGGCGGCGAGCAGCAGGTGCCAGGCGTCGAGATCGGTGTTGCCGCGCTCCGCGGCCTGCTGGGCCGCCGCGCCGACCAGGCCGCGGGCCTGCTCGGTCATGAGCGCGGTGATGTCGATCCGCTGGGCACCGCGCGGCGTCGCTCCGCCGAGGAAGCGCGCCAGGAAGTCGTCGAATTGGCCGGACCCGGGGCCGCCGGGACCGAATGCGCTGGTCATGCGTACCTCTCTGAGGGGGGTCCTGCCGCCTGCGGCCAGGTGCCTGCGGCGGCGTCAGGGTGGTCAGCAACCCGGGGACCGGTTTCATTCCTGAGTCGGTGTGACTCAGGTCTGCCTCACCGGGGTGCGTCGATGAGGCTCACGTGTTCCCGGTCGCCCCCGTGCGACACACGCCCGTCATCGGGGGTAGTCCTCGTCCATGACGACCGCCCGCGAGGTCCACCTGGTCCGCCGCCCCCACGGCTTCCCCGACGCCGACGACTTCGCCCTCGTCGAGCGCGACCTGCCCGAGCCCGGCCCGGGCGAGGCCCTCGTCGCCAACCGCGCCTTCTCCGTCGACCCCTACATGCGGGGGCGGATGAACGACGTGCCGTCGTACGTCCCGCCGTTCCGGTTGCACGAGGTGATGGACGGCCGCTCGGTCGGCGAGGTGACCGCCGTCGGCCCGGACGTCTCGGAGGTCGCCGTCGGGGACCTCGTGCTCGGCAACCTCGCGTGGCGCGATCACGGGATCGCGAAGGCCCGGCACCTGCAGCAGGTCCCCGACGTCGAGGGCGTGGACCCGCGCGCCTACCTCGGCGTGCTCGGGGCGCCCGGGCTCACCGCGTGGGTGGGGCTGCTGGACAAGGCGTCGTTCCGGGAGGGCGACGCGGTGTTCGTCTCCGGCGCGGCCGGCGCGGTCGGCAGCCTCGTCGGGCAGATCGCGAAGCAGAGGGGCGCCTCGCTCGTGGTCGGCAGCGCCGGCAGCGCGGAGAAGGTCGCGTGGCTGACCGGCGAGCTCGGCTACGACGCCGCGTTCGACTACAAGGACGGTCCCGTCGCCGACCAGCTCGAGAAGGCGATGCCCGACGGCCTCGACGTCTACTTCGACAACGTCGGCGCCGACCACCTCGAGGCCGCCATCGCGGTGGCCAACGACCACGCCCGCGTCGCCGCCTGCGGGGCGATCGCGCACTACAACGACACCGACGACGACCCCACGCCCGGCCCGCGCAACCTCTTCCTCATCGTCAAGAAGCGGCTGTCGATCCAGGGCTTCATCGTCAGCGACTCGCTCGACCGCTTCCCGGCGTTCCTGGAGGAGGTCACCCCGTGGGTCCGCGACGGGCGGGTGCGCTTCGCGGAGACCGTCGTCGAGGGCGTGGACCACGCCGTCGAGGCATTCCAGGGCCTCCTGCGCGGGGAGAACACCGGGAAGATGCTCGTCACGCCGTAGTCGTCGGCGAGGTCAGCAACGGCATGTCCCTGACACCTGACGTCAGGACGGGCGCCGTTCATACGTCCGGGTGGGATCAGGTCCCGACGACGGGTGCCGGGCGCGGCGCGAGCACGACGTCCACCCGGCCCGGGGCCGCCCGGCGGGCGTCCGGGACGTGCTCCGGGGCGGCGCAGACCAGCAGGCACGGGGTCGGCGGTACGGCCAGCTCGTAGCCGCCGGCCTCGTCGGCGTGGGCGATGCCGAGCTGGTGGCCGTCGTCGTCGACCAGCGTGACGGTCGCCCCGGGGATCGGGGTCCCGCCCGCGGTCCGCACGACGCCGCGGAGGGTCCGACGCACCCCGGTCCGCGTCGAGCCGTCGTCCGGAATGCGTTCCGGGTCGGGGCCGCACTCGTGCGTGAACGGCGCCGTCGTGACGTCAGGTGTCAGCATCGTGCCGTTGCTGCTGGCCGGGTCGGGGGTGCCGCCAGGAGTGAGCGGCGCCGTCCTGACGTCAGGTGTCAGCATCGTGCCGTTGCTGTCGGGGCGAGGGGGCCGCCCCGCCACGTGCCGATCCCGCGCCGCGCCGATCCCGGCCGCCGCGAGCGGCACCAGCAGGACGAGCAGCGTGATGATCGGGGCGGTCCAGCTGCCGGTGGCGTCGTGGATCGCGCCCAGCGCCAGCGGGCCCGCCGCGGCGAGCACGTAGCCGATCCCCTGCGCCATCCCCGAGAGCTCGGAGGTGTGCGCGGCGTCGGGGGAGCGCAGCGTGATCAGCGTGAGCCCGAGGCTGATCCCGATCCCCTGGCCCAGGCCGATCAGCACCATCCACAGCGGCGCGAGGGCCCCGGGGGCGAACAGCAGGCCGAGGAGGCCGACCACCCAGACGGCGATCAGCGCCGCGAGCAGGTGGTGCTGGGTGCGGCTGCGGGCGGCGAGGACCGGGGTGATCGCGGAGGTCACCAACGAGCAGACCCCGGCGAGCGAGAGCAGCAGACCGGCCTCGGTGGCCGAGCGGCCCTCGTCGACGAAGATCGTGGGAGCCCACGCGGTCAGGGCGTAGAACTGCAACGACTGCAGACCCATGACCAGCGTGACCTGCCAGGCGAGCGCGCTGCGCCACAGCCCCCGCACCGGCGCGGTGGGGGTGCCGGGCGGCGCGGCCGCGGCCCGGCGCCGGGCGCGGACGACCCAGGGGACCCAGAGAGCGACCCCGGCCGCGACCAGTACCGCCCACAGCGCCAGCGTCGGGCGCCACCCCAGGCCCGTCGCGTGCTCGAGGGGCACCGTCACCGCGGCGGCCAGGGCGCCACCGCCGGAGATCATCGTCGAGTACGCGCCGGTCATCACGCCGGTGCGGTGGCGGAAGTCCCGCTTGACGACGACGGGCATCAACGTGTTGCCGATGGCGATCGCGATCCCGGCGAGAACGCTGCCCGCCAGGAGGGTCGCGAGGGTCGGGACGAGCCGCACGAGGACACCCGCGGTCAGCACCAGGAGTGCCGCCAGCAGCGCGGTCTCGAGCCCGATCCGGCGCGCCAGCCGTCCCGCGAACGGCGCGAGCAGGCCGAAGCAGAGCACCGGCAGCGTCGTGATCAGCCCGGCGACGGCGCCACCGATCCCGAGATCGACCCGGATCTGCGCGAGCAGCGGGGACACGGCGACGACGGCCGGGCGCAGGTTCAGCGCGATCAGCAGGACCGCGACGACGAGGGCCGCGGTGCGGAGGCGGCTCACGCCGGGTCCCCGACCAGGGTGAGGAGCTCGTCGAGCAGAGCGTCCGACGCGCGGCCCGCGGCCTCGGGCTCCCCGGCCCGGATGGCCTCGACGAGATCGGTGTGCACGTGGAAGCGCGGCGAGCCCACCGCGCGCTGCTCGGCCACGGTGAGTGCGATCGTCGCGGCCAGGGCGTCGCCGAGGTGGTCGAGCAGGTCCGCCAGCACCGGGTTGTGCGCGGCGGCGGTGACCAGGCGGTGGAACTCGAGGTCGCCGCGCACGAAACCGTCGCGGTCGTCGGCGGCGGCCAGGTCGTGCTGGCGCGCGAGCGCGGCGGTGAGCCGCCGGAGGTCCTCGTCCGTGCGGTGCCGGGCGGCGAGCCGCGCGGCCTCCCGCTCGAGGCCCCGGCGCACCTCGAGGACGTGGCGGGCGTCGGCGCGACGGACGTAGCGGTCGAGGGCCGCACCCAGTCCGCTGGCGGCCCGCACCCAGGTCCCGTCGCCCTGGCGGACCTCGAGCATCCCGGAGTGCGCGAGCGCCCGCACGGCCTCGCGGACCGAGTTGCGTCCGACGCCGAGCGCGGCGACCAGTTCGGGTTCGGGCGGGATCCGCGTGCCCACCGGCCACTCGCCGGAGACGACCATCGTCTCCATCTGGCTGATCACGTCGCCGATGACGCTCGCGCGCCGAGGGGTCTCCAGGGGCACCCAGACATCCTGACATCCCATGTCTGCGCGGACCACCAGCGGAGTGTCCGCGCGGTCACGCTCAGGGGTGGTGTTTGGTACCCGACGGCGGGTGCTTGCCGCCGTGGTGCTGCGTCGAGGGCGGCGCGCCGGCGGTGTCCGCGACGGAGCGCAGGTCGAACGAGACGAAGTCCCGGCTCGAGGGCTGCAGGTAGTGCTGGGCCCCGACCTGCTCGCCGGGGAAGAGCTGGAACGCGTCGGGGCGCGGCTGCCCGGTGGGGTGGAAGTAGGCGCCCGAGACCCACGCCGGGTTGATGTCCAGCTCCATCCCGCGCACCGCGCCCGCCGAGCGGAGGATCTCGCCGAGCGTGCACACCGAGAGCGCCGGGCCCCCGACGTAGATCTCGGCGCCGGTCGCGGTGACCCCGAACGCGGAGCGGTTGATGTACGCGGCCTGCCCGACGGTGGAGCCCCACTCGGCGGTGCCGCCGGTGGCGCACGTCGGGTCGACGACGCCGTGGTCGACCAGGGGGATCAGGTTCTGCCGGACCGCGGCCACGTCCGGGCCCATCCGGACCTCGCTGCCCCAGGCGCCGACGTCGGCGGTCCCGTTGCGGTGGATCACCAGGCTCGCGGCGCCGGGCACGAGCGGCCGCGCCTCACGGCCGTCGAGGTACCAGCCGCCGTGGCTGTCGCCCTGCAGGCGGAAGCCGGCGGAGAAGGCGCTGACGACGGTGCGCTGCTCGTCGGGGTCGACGGACGCGGGCACCGACCAGTCGCCGCCCGGGTCCTCCGTGCCGGGGTGCAGGACGCCGCGCACGAGCGTCGGGTCCATCCAGAGCACGCCCACGAGGAACGAGGTGTGCGCGGCGTCTGGGCGCACGGTGGTCATCCGCACTGCGTCGCCGTGCGGGGTGGAGACCACCGGCTGCCACTGGCCCTCCCCGGGCAGAGGCGGGAGCCCGTCGGGGGCGGGCAGCGGCGGTGGCACCGGGATGCCGCCGGGGCGGTCCGTGACGGCGCCGGGGGCGTGCGGGATGCCGCCGGGCGGTGCGCCGCCGGTCGGGGGCTGGTCGAGGTCGTACTGCCGCGCCTCGAGCCAGGTCACGACCGGCCCGAGGCCGTGGTCGCGACCCCACTCCGCGAGCCGGGCGGCCACGGTGTCCGACCCCGGCCGGGTCAGCGCGTGCACGAGGGAGGGTGTGACGAGGACGGCGAGCAGGACGACGACGACCGCGAGCGCGGCCAGGGTCCGGCGCAGCCACCGACGGCGGGGCAGGAGGCGGAACCGGCGGCGGGGCTCCGGGCTCGTCGCGATCGTGACGGTCTCGCCCTCGGCCGCGTCGGTCGTCGGTCCGGGTGCCGCCGAGTCGGTGCCCTCGGCGCCGGGCTCGTCGTGGCGGGCATCGTCCGGAGTCGGATCGTTCTCCTCGGTGGCGGGCTGCGCGGTGCCGTCGACCGCGGTGGTGGCCACCGTGGGGCTGTTCAGCGCATCGGCCGCATCGGCCGCATCGGCCGCGCCGGCCTCGTCCGACTCGTCGGCGTGGTCGGTCGAGTCGGTGTCCGAGGACGCCACGGCGGACGAGGGAGGGGCCACGACCGACCATCGTCCTCGGGACCCGCGGTGTGACGGTGAAGCCCCGGAGGTGGGCGTGTCCTGCGTGACATCTGCGCGCCCGGTTCGTGTCCCGGTGCGCCCCCCGCCCGGATCGTGGTCGGGAATCGTGTGACGGGACGGGGCGCAGACGAACGGCCGCACCACGGAGGCGATCATGTGCCCGGAGTCGACGCCGCCGGGCGGGTCACCCGGCACCATGATCGCGATTCGGGCGGCAGAGTGATCGCTGAGCGAGCACTCTGCCGCCCGGAAGTCGATCATGGGTCGCGGGCGCCGACCCCCGGAACGAGCGAAGGGCCCCCTCGGTCGGATAGATCGACCGAAGGGGCCCCTCGCTCAGAACGGACCGGGACCCGCCTACGACGAGCGGATCGTCAGCAGCAGGTGGTCCTTGCCCTTGGTGGACCGCAGCGCGGCGTCCCACCCGTCCGCGACCGCCGCCGTGTAGAGCAGCGCCGTCGACGGGGTGCGCAGCGGCGCCCGGAACACGGCGTCGGCGGTGATCGCCGGGCCGTGGCGCCCGGACAGTGCGCCGAGCACCCGCGCCTTGGTCCACATGCCGTGCGCGATCGTGCCCGGCATCCCGAACGCCTTCGCGGCGAGCGAGTTCATGTGGATCGGGTTCACGTCGCCCGAGACCGCGGCGTAGCGCCGGCCGATGTCCCCGGGCACCTTCCACACCGCGTGCGGCCGGTCCCCGACGACGGGCGCGGGCTCCGGCGGCGCCGAGTCCGTCGCGTCGTCCGCCGACGCCCCGCGCACGAAGTACGTCGACCGCGAGTGCCAGGTGCGCTCGCCGTCGGCGGTGTCGATCGTCGCGACGAGGTCGACCTGCGCGCCCTTGGGGTGGGCGACGAGCCGCTCGGCGTGTACCCGCAGCGTCAGCGGCTCGCCGACCTCGAGGGCCCGCCGCTGGGAGATGACGTTGCGCAGGTGCACCATGCCCGGGGCGGGCAGGGGGAACTCGCGGTCGGTCATCAGCCGCATCTGCAGCGGGAACGCCAGCATGTGGGGGTAGGTCAGGGGCACGTCGGCGCCGACGGCGAACCCGCACACGTGGGCGTAGTCCGCCACCGCGTCGGCGTCGATGGTCGTGCCGGCGAGCTCCAGCGTCCGGTCGGGGAGCGAGTCCCCGCCCGAGCGCGCGGTGAGCAGCGCCCGGCCGTAGAGCGCCCCCAGCGTCGGGGGCGCGTCCAGCGTCTCGGTCGCCACTACGCCCCCAGCAGGTTCTGGCCGTCGACGCGCAGCACCTGGCCGTTGACCGCGTACGACGCGCCCTGCGCGAAGTAGGCGATCGTCTCGGCCACGTCCACGGGGAGCCCGCCCTGGGTCAGCGACGACAGGCGCCGGCCGGCCTCCCGGGTGCCCACGGGCATCGCGGCGGTCATGTCGGTCTCGATGAACCCGGGGGCGACGGCGTTGATCGTCGCGTCCTTGGCCGCCAGCAGCGGGGCGGTGGCGTCGACGAGCCCGATGACGCCGGCCTTCGACGAGGCGTACGAGGTCTGGCCGCGGTTGCCCGCGATCCCGGCCATCGAGGAGACCGTGACGATCCGGCCGCCGCGGTGGAAGCCGGTGTCGTCGGCGGAGTCCATGAGGACGTCGTTGATCGCCAGCTGGGCGTTCAGGTTGACGTCGATCACCGAGTTCCAGCGGTCGGTGTCCTGGTTCGCGAGCAGCTTGTCGCGGGTGATGCCGGCGTTGTGCACGACGATGTCGATGCCGCCGTGGCGCGCGCAGTGCGACAGGATCGCCTCGCCCGCGCCCTCGCCGGTGATGTCGAGCTGCAGCGCCGTCCCGCCCACCTCGTTCGCGGTGCGGGCCAGCGCGTCCCCGGCCGACGGGATGTCGACGCACACCACGGTGGCGCCGTCCCGGGCGAGGGTCGTCGCCACCGTCCGGCCGATGCCGCGCGCGGCCCCGGTGACGACGGCGACCTTGCCCGCGATCGGGTGGTCCCAGTCGGTGCCCGCCGACGAACCGGCGTAGCCCGGCACCACCCCGACGTCGAGGCGCTGCCCGTCGACGAACGCCGAGCGGGAGGACAGGAAGAACCGCAGCGTCGACTCGAGGTCGTTCTCGGCGCCGTCGGCGACGTGGATCAGGTTGACCGTCGCGCCGTAGCGGGCCTCCTTGGCCGCGGAGCGCACGAGGCCCTCGAGGGCGCGGCGGGCGGCGCGGACGGCGGGGCGGTCGGCCTCGGCCGGCACGTCGCCGATCACGAGGATGCGCCCCGAGGCCCCGACGCGGCGCATGCACGGCGTCAGGAAGCCCTGGATCGCGGCGAGGTCGGCCGGGGAGGACAGCCCGGTGGCGTCGACGATCGCCGCGGCGACCTTCGAGGTCGAGGAGCCGCCGCCGATGGGGGCGGCCGGATCCTCGTGGACCTCGACCCCCGCCTCGGAGAGGACGGCGCGCACGACCTTGGCCACGCGGCCGTCGGCGGTCGCGGTGCCCAGCAGCGCCGCGCCGGACAGCAGCGGCTGTCCGGGCTCCCAGCGGCGCAGCTTCGGCACCGGCGGAAGGCCGACGTTGCCGGCGATCGCCTTGCCGATGCCGGAGTTGACGAAGTCGGAGTACCAGTCGTGGGACATCGCTACGGGCTCCTTTCTCAGGCCTCGAGGATGGCGACGACGCCCTGGCCGCCGGCGGCGCAGATGGAGATGAGCCCGCGGCCCCCACCGTTCTGCTTGAGGATCTTGGCGAGCGTCGGCACGATCCGGGCGCCGGTGGCGGCGAACGGGTGGCCGACCGCCAGCGAGGAGCCGTGGACGTTGAGCTTGCCGCGGTCGATCGAGCCCAGCGGCGCGTCGAGGCGCAGGCGCTCCTTGCAGAACTGCGGGCTCTCCCACGCCGCGAGCGTCGCGAGCACCGTGGACGCGAACGCCTCGTGGATCTCGTAGAAGTCGAAGTCCTGCAGGGTGAGCCCGTTGCGCTCGAGCATCCGCGGGACGGCGTAGGCCGGCGCCATGAGCAGGCCCTCGTCGCCGTGGACGTAGTCGACGGCGGCGGTCTCGGCGTCGACGAGGTGCGCGAGCACCGGCAGGCCGCGCTCGGCGGCCCACTCGTCGCTGGCGAGCAGCACGGTGGCGGCGCCGTCGGTCAGCGGCGTCGAGTTGCCGGCGGTCATCGTCGCCTCGGCCTTGTCGGCCCCGGCGGGGAAGAAGACCGGCTTGAGCTTGCCGAGCTTCTCGACGCTGGAGTCGGCGCGCAGGTTGTTGTCCTTGGTGAGCCCGAGGTAGGGCGTCATCAGGTCGTCGAAGAACCCGGCGTCGTAGGCCTTCGCCAGGTTCTGGTGCGAGAGCGCGGTGAGCTCGTCCTGCGCGGTGCGCTCGATGCCCCAGTGGGCGGCGGTGAGGGCCGCGTGCTCGCCCATCGACATCCCGGTCCCGGGCTCCCGGTTGGCCGGGATCTCGGGGACGATCTGGCCCGGGCGCAGGCCGGCGAGGGCCTTGAGCACCCCGGCCGTGGACTTGGCGCGGTTGGCGGCCAGGAGGACCTCGCGCAGGTCCTCGTTGACGGCGATGGGGGCGTCACTGGTGGTGTCGACGCCGCCGGCCACGCCGGACTCGATCTGTCCGAGGGCGATCTTGTTGGCGATCAGGACCGCGGCCTCGAGCCCGGTGCCGCACGCCTGCTGGACGTCGTAGGTGGGCGTCCACGGCGAGAGCCGGCTCGCGAGCACCGCCTCGCGGGTGAGGTTGAAGTCGCGGCTGTGCTTGAGCACGGCACCCGCGACGACCTCCCCGACCCGCTCGTCGGCGAGCCCGAAGCGCGCGACGAGACCGTCGAGCGCCGCGGTGAGCATGTCCTTGTTGGAAGCGCGCGCGTAGGCGCCGTTGGAGCGGGCGAACGGGATGCGGTTGGCACCGACGACCGCCGCGCGACGGGGGCTGGCCACTGGTTCCTCCAGAGGTGCTGGGGTTCGTTACCCGAAAGTAGCAGGTACCGTGGGTGCCGTGAGTCGTCGTTCGCAACGTCACGAGGACGAGGGCCGGGGTCATCGCGACGCACCGCGTCGTGGTCGTCCGGGCCCGTCGTCGGGCGACGCCGCGTCCGACGCCCCGTCGGACGACGGTGCCGGCGCGGGCGGAGTCGATGGCCACAGTGCCCCGGCGCCGCGCCGCGACAAACGTTCCAGCCGGTGGGACGAGCACCGCCGCGCGCGGCGCAACGAGCTGACCCTCGCGACCATCGTCGCCATTCGCGCCCACGGCGCCGACGTCGGCATGAGCCAGGTCGCGGCGCAGGCGCGGACCTCGAAGACGGTCGTGTACCGGCACTTCGCGGACAAGTTCGACCTCTACCAGGCCGTCTGCGAGCGGGTCGGTGCCGTGATCGTCGGGAAGGTCCAGGACGCGATGCGGGTGGCGGGTCCGCCCGAGCAGACCCTGCTCGCCGGGGTGGACGCCTACCTCTCGCTGATCGAGGCGGACCCGGACATCTACCGCTACGTGATGCGCCCGCCCGCCTCGGAGCGGTCGTCGTCGGCCGGCGGCCCGAACGACTTCGTCGGCGACCTCACGTCGTTCATCGGCGATTTCGTCGGCGACATCATCTCCACCGAGCTGCACCGCCAGGGCCGCGACGCGACGCCGGCGACGACCTGGGGGCACTCCCTCGTCGGGATGGTGCGCTCCGTGGGCGACCACTGGCTGACCGTCCGCCCCGAGGTGGCGCGCGAGACGATCGCGGCCGAGATCACCGACCTGGCCTGGGCCGGCCTCTCGCGCACGGTGAACGCGGCCGCCGCGTCCGCCTGAGGATCACACCCGAGGGGGGCCTACTCGCGGGTAACCTGGAGTCGACGGCGGTCGCCCGACCGCCCCGCCCCGCCTCTCGGGAGGTCCGGACCGTGACCGCCAGTACCCACCTCGACCCCGAGTCGGTCACCCCGGCCGCCGTCGACGCCGTGCGCCGTGCCCTCGACGGCCGGTGGATGGACGTCCGCGAGGAGATCCGCGCCCGCGACGACTTCGCGACGCTGCGCGTGGCCCCCGGCACCGACGTCGAGACCCACCGCGAGCGGGTGTGGGAGATGCTCGGGCAGCTCGCCGCCGACGGCCACGCGGTGCACGGCTTCCCCACCTCCGTGGGCGGGCTGGGCGACATCGGCGCCTCCGTCGTCTCCTTCGAGATGCTCGCCTTCGCGGACCTGTCGCTGCAGGTCAAGAGCGGGGTGCAGTGGGGTCTGTTCGGTGGCGCCATCCAGGCCCTCGGCAACCCCGAGCAGCACGCGCGCTGGCTGCCCGGCGTGATGGACCTCAGCCTCCCGGGCTGCTTCGGGATGACCGAGACCGGCCACGGCTCGGACGTGCAGTCGGTGCACACCACGGCGACCTACGACCCGGGCACCGGCGAGTTCGTGATCGACACCCCCACCGAGTCGGCGCGCAAGGACTACATCGGCAACGCCGCGCGCGACGGGCGCATGGCCGTGGTGTTCGTGCAGCTCTGGACGGCGCCGGCGGGGCGGGAGGCGGAGCGCCACGGCGTGCACGCCGTCCTGGTCCCGCTGCGCGACGAGGACGGCACCGTCCTGCCCGGTGTCGAGATCACCGACGACGGGCACAAGGAGGGGCTCAACGGGGTCGACAACGGACGCCTGGCCTTCCACGGGGCGCGCGTGCCGCGCGAGAACCTGCTCGACCGCTACGGCACCGTCGCCGCCGACGGCACCTACTCGAGCTCGATCGAGAGCGAGAACCGCCGCTTCTTCACGATGCTCGGGGCGCTGGTGCGCGGCCGGATCAGCGTCTCGGGCTCGGCGGTCGGCGCCGCGATGCTCGCGCTGACGATCGCGATCCGGTACGGCGAGGCCCGCCGCCAGTTCGCGGCGCCCGGCGGGGACGGCGAGATCGCGGTCCTGGACTACCTCGCCCACCAGCGCAAGCTGCTGCCGCTGCTGGCCCGCACCTACGCGCTGCGCTTCGCCCAGAACGAGCTCGTCGAGATGCTCCACGACGTCCAGACCACCCGCGAGGCCGGCGGCGACGTGGACGAGCGCCGCCAGCGCGAGCTCGAGTCGCGCGCGGCCGGCATCAAGGCGCTCTCGACCTGGAACGCCACCGAGGTGATCCAGGTCTGCCGTGAGGCCTGCGGCGGGCAGGGCTACCTCTCGGAGAACCGGCTCGCGGACCTGCGGGCCGACACCGACGTGTTCACCACCTTCGAGGGTGACAACACCGTCCTGCTCCAGCTCGTCGCCAAGGGCCTGATCTCCGGCTACGCCGACGACTTCGGCAACCTCGACACGCTGGGCACCATCCGCTTCGTCGCCGACCAGGTGCTCGACTCGGTCGCGGAGCGGACGTCGCTGCACGCCCTCGCGGAGCGCCTGCGCGGCGCCGCGACGGGAGGCGACGACGACGCCGTCCTCGACGCCTCCTGGCAGATCAAGCTGCTCGACGACCGCGAGGAGCACACCCTCGACTCGCTGGTCCGCCGGCTGCGCCCGGCCCGCGGTAAGGGCGTCGGCCCCGACCGCGCGTTCCAGATCTTCAACAACGCCCAGGACCACCTGCTGCGGGCGGCCCGCAGCCACCTCGACGGGCTCGTCCTCGACGCGTTCAACCGGGCCTGCGAGGCCCAGGCGGACCCGACGGCGAAGGGCCTGATGCGCCAGGTGTGCGACCTCTACGCGCTCTCGGTGATCGAGGCCGACAAGGGCTGGTTCCTCGAGCACGGCCGGATGTCCGCCACGCGCTCGAAGGCCGTGACGGCGGAGGTCAACCGGCTCTGCCTCGGGCTGCGGCCCCACGCCCGGGCGCTCGTCGACGCGTTCGGCATCCCGGAGCCCTGGATCGGCGCCCCCATCGCCACCGGCGCCGAGCAGCGCCGTCAGGACGAGGCCGCCGCGCACGCCCACGCGGACTCGGGTGCGCAGCAGGCCTGAACGGGGTACGAGTCGTGTGAACGAGGCCACTCCGGGTACAGGGTGGACACCGCACCGGCCCGGCCGCGCCCGGTGCGACGCCCGAGGAAGGACCACGACGTGACGAGCACCCCGGCCGATCCCCACGGACAGTGGGATTCGAGTACGGCGACGCCACCCCCGGCGCCGAAGAACGGGATGGGTGTCGCCGCCCTGATCTTCGGGATCCTGGGCATCCTCACGTGCTGGTGGCTGCCGATCGTCGGGCTGGTCCTCGGCCTGCTCGCGCTGGTCTTCGGCATCATCGGCCGGGGCCGGGCCCGCCGTGGCCTCGCGGGCAACGGCGGGATGGCGCTGACGGGGCTCCTGCTCGGCATCCTGTCGATCATCGTGAACATCATCCTCAGCCTGGTCGTCGGCTTCGGGCTCTTCGCCTTCTTCCAGACCGGGGGCGCCAACTCGCTCCAGCAGGCCCAGCAGTGCCTCTCGCAGGCCCAGAACGCCGGGAACCCGGCGGCCGTCCAGCAGGCCGTCGCCGCCTGCAAGCAGCAGTTCCAGCAGCAGCTGCCCGACATCGGCGGCGGCCAGTAGGACCGCACACACGACGACGGGGCCCCGCACTCCAGTGCAGGGCCCCGTCGTCGTAGGAAGGCGTCCGAACCGGGCGATGAGCCGCCTCGCGGCGGTTGGCACACCAGGGCTTCAGCCGAACGATCGTCCCTGGAGGCCTTCTTAAATGAGACCCGGGGGCACATGGCGCCCGGTCCGGACGCCCGATACAACCACGTCCGCCGCCGTCGTGTTCCCCGGGGGCGCCCGTCCTCCGGACCCGGAGCACCCCGTCGTCAGCGGGCCGGCACCACCCCGACGGCGTCGCGCACCGGGCGCAGCGGGCGGTCCGAGGGGGTGTTGACGACGGCGAGCGCGCCGCCCGCCGGCCGGCGGACCATCTGGGTGGAGCCGCCGCCGTCGAGCGCGACGGCCTGCGGGTAGCCGAGCTCGACGACGAGGCGCCCGAGCTGGGCGAGCGTCGTCCCCACGCTCGCCTGCGCCCGGCCGTCGACCGCGATCAGCGCGAGGGTGCGCCCGTCGGTCGAGAAGCCGACCGCCGTGCGCGGCGCCCGCTCGGTGTCCTGCAGCCCGGCCCACGGCGCCCCGCCCCGCACCAGCGGCAGCGCGCCCAGCGCGGTCCGCAGCGCCGGGGTCCCGGCCGCGCGGAGCTCCCAGTGCGGCACCGCGCGGTCCCCGACGCGCAGTGCGCGCAGGGCGTCCGCCCCCGCGTCCCGCCCGACGAGCGCCACGGCGTCGGCGGGCACCGGAGCGGTGCCGACCGGGCCGGTCGCGGCCACCCGGCCGTTGCGGACCAGGACCTCGGCGCTGCGCGGGCTGCACGGCGCGTGGGCGTCGGTGTCGGACCCGCAGACGGTGCGCGTGCGGGGCACGCCACCCCAGACCGGGGTGAAGACCGTGATGCCGCCGACGGGCACCACGTAGGTGTTCAGCCCCCGCAACGGCAGCGGCGCGGCGGCGGTGTCCACGCTGCCGACGAAGTGCACCGAGTCGATCCGTGCGGCCCCCGACGTGTCGATCCCCAGCACCGTCTCCGGGTCCGAGCCAGGGGGTCCGGGGGGCGCCGGCCGGCGGCCCGGGACGACGGAGGAGGTGATCGGGACCCCACCGGAGAGCTCCACCCCGACGGGCGCCCCGGTCCCGCCCTCGTCGAAGAAGTCCCCGTTGACGGCGGCGATCGCGCCGGCCCGCGCCGCCAGGTCGGGCACGGTCGCCGTCGCCGTGACGACGGGGGAGCGGAGCAGGCTGACCGCGACCGACCTGTTCGCGAGGTCGACGCGCACCACGTGCCCCCGCACCCGGCCCGCCGCCACGGTCGTCGTGAAGTCGCGGTACTGGGTCCCCGGCACGTCGCCGCTGCGGGGGTCCTCGATCTGGTCGAGCACCCGGCCGCCCGGGTCCGGCGCCGGTGGTGGGACCGGCGGGACCGGCGGCCCCGCCAGCGCGCTCGGGGCGACCACCAACGCCGTCGCCAGCGCCGCGACCACACCCGCGACCGGTCGCACCACCCGGATCCCCGCCATCGGCCCTCACCTCCGCCGCGGCGCACCGTTCCCTGCGCTGGCGAGCGGGGGGTGCGGGCCGCGCGCGGGCCGAGGAGAGTTCGCCGGGACGGGTGACGTGGTCGACCTCACGAGGTAAAGGGAACTCAAAGTCCTCCTCGTTCGTCGTCACGGTGAGGAGGACCGGATCCCGCGCGGACGGCGCGGGGGCGGCCGCGTCGAGGGAGGCAGGGTGACGGTCCCGTTCTGGGTCTGGGCGGCGACGGTGGGCGGGATCGCGGTCCTGGTCGCCGTCGACGTCTGGCACGCGCGGTCACCCCACGAGGTGAGCTTCCGCGAGGCGACGCTCTGGTCGGTGATCTACGTCGTCGTCGCCCTGGCGTTCGGCGTCGGGCTGTGGGTCTTCATGGGCTCGCAGCCCGCGACCGAGTACTTCGCCGGGTGGCTGGTCGAGAAGAGCCTGTCGGTCGACAACCTGTTCATCTTCGCGGTGATCCTCGGCCAGTTCGCGGTCCCGAAGCGCCACCAGCAGAAGGTGCTGCTCTGGGGCGTGATCGGCGCGCTGGTCATGCGCGCGATCTTCATCCTGATCGGCGCCGCGGTGATCTCCGCGTTCGCGTTCGTCTTCGTGGTCTTCGGGCTGTTCCTGCTCTGGACCGCCTACGGGCTGATCCGGTCGCACAACAGCCCGCCGAAGGACATGAGCGACAACGTCGCCGTGCGCCTGACCCGCCGGCTGGTCACCGTCCACGAGGAGGACAACGCCCCCGGCGACGCGCACGACGGGCAGTTGACGCGCCGGATCGGCGGCCGCTTCGGCGTCACCCCGCTGTTCATCGCGGTCACGGTGATCCTCTCGGTGGACCTGGTGTTCGCGCTCGACTCGATCCCGGCGATCTTCGGGATCACGCAGAACGCCTACCTGGTGTTCACCGCCAACGCGTTCGCCCTGCTCGGCCTGCGCGCCCTGTACTTCCTGCTGGTGGGGCTGCTCGACCGCCTCAGGTACCTGAGCTACGGGCTCGCGTTCATCCTCGCCTTCATCGGCGTGAAGCTGATCCTGCTCTACCTCCACGAGGACGTCTCGCCGGCGTTCCCCGAGGTGCCGACGTGGCTCTCGCTCGCGGTCATCGTCGTCACCCTCGCCGTGGTGACCGTCGCCAGCCTCGCGAGCACGCGGGGCCGGGGGGCCGGGGGGCCCGGGCCGGTCGAGGCCGCGGGGTCCGCCGCGACGGACGACACCGCGTCGGGTGCCGTGTCAGGCTCGGAGCATGACGGCACCGGGAGCCCGACGCACCGACCGTGACCGCGACCCGTCGGGGCGGGCGCGCAACGCCCGGCCGCGCGACGCCTCCGGGCGGCCCCTCCCGCCCGGCGAGGCCGGGGTGGAACGGGTCGACGAGGACGTCGTGCTCGCCCCGGACGACGCGCTCGCCGAGGCCCAGCGCCTGCTCGACGGCGGCTATCCCTTCCACGCCCACGAGATCCTCGAGGGCGCCTGGAAGGCGGGTCCCGACGACGAGCGCCCCTTCTGGAAGGGCCTCGCCCAGCTCGCCGTGGGGCTCACCCACGAACAGCGCGGCAACCGCCGCGGCGCGGTCTCGCTGCTGCGTCGCGGTGCCGACACCGTGGCCGAGGGGGCGAGCGCCGCGGCGCGGTACGGCGTCGACGCGCCGCGGCTGGCCGGGTGGGGCCACGCGCGGGCGGACGCGGTCGAGGGCGACGGGGAGCTCGGCGCGGGCGGGCCCCCGCAGCTGCGCGGCTGAGCGCTCCCGGGGCCGTTTCGGGGACCGGAGACCCCGGGCACCCGGGCCGCGTCAGCGCAGTCACCTCCCGAGGAGGCCCTCCAGCCATGGCGAACGAACTCTCCGGCAAGCGCGTCGCGATCCTCGCGGCGAGCGGCGTCGAGCAGGTCGAGCTGACCCAGCCGCGCCAGACCGCCGAGGACGCGGGCGCGACGACGACGCTCGTCTCCGTCGACACCGGCGAGATCCAGGCGATGAACGGCGACATCAACCCGGCCGACACCTTCACCGTCGACAAGGCCATCAGCGACGTGTCGGCCGACGACTTCGACGCGCTGATCCTGCCGGGCGGCACCTGCAACCCCGACACGCTGCGCCAGAACGGCGACGTCATCGCGTTCGTCCAGGCGATCGCCGGGGCCGGCAAGCCCATCGCCGCCATCTGCCACGCGCCCTGGACGCTCGTCGAGGCCGACCTCGTGCGCGGCAAGCGGCTCACGTCGTTCCCGAGCCTGCGCACCGACATCCGCAACGCGGGTGGCGACGTGGTCGACGAGGAGGTCGTCGTCGACCAGGGGCTGATCACCAGCCGCAACCCGAACGACCTCGACGCGTTCTGCTCGACGATCCTCAAGGAGTTCGCCTGAGCGGTGCTCTTCGGCGGCCCGGGCGCCGCGCGCACGGCATGATGCGCCGGTGACCCCGGGCCTGTTCGACGAGATCCTCGCGCGCGGCGGAGCCCGGGACGTCGTCTCCGACGGCGCCTGGCTCGCCGCCATGCTCGACGTCGAGGCCGCCCTCGCCCACGCCACGGCCGAGGCGGGTGGGCTCGCCGCGGCGGACGCGGACGCGATCGCGGCGGCGTGTCGGCCCCGGGACTTCGACGTCGCAGCGCTCGCCGTCGACGCCGCGTCCGCCGGGAACCCCGTCGTGCCCCTGGTCGCGGCGCTGCGCGCGGTGGTGCGCGCCGACGCCGGGGACGAGGCCGCCGCGGCGGTGCACCGGGGCGCCACCAGCCAGGACGTCGTCGACACGGCGAGCGTGCTCGTCACCCGCCGGGCGCTGGGCGTGATCACGGCCGATCTCGCCGCCGCGGCCGACGCCGCGGCCGGGCTCGCCCGCGAGCACCGTGACCGCGCGGCGGCGGGCCGCACCCTGCTGCAGCAGGCCGCGCCGATCACCGTCGGGCTGCGCGCCGCCGGGTGGGCGAGCGGGCTCGACGACGCCGTGCGGGCCCTGCGGGGCTGGCGGCCCGCGGTGCAGCTCGGCGGCGCCGTCGGCACGCTCGCGGCCTTCGCCGGGCGGGGCCGCGCCGTGCGCGCGGCGCTCGCGCGGCGGCTCGACCTCGACGAGCCCGCGCTCGCGTGGCACACCGAGCGCGGCCGTGTCGCCGAGCTGGCCGGACTGCTCGGGCGCGCGGGCGCGGCGATCGGCTCGGTGTCGACCGACCTGGTCCTGCTCGCCCAGACCGAGGTCGGCGAGGTCCGCGAGGACGTCCCCGGCCGCGGCGGGTCGTCGACCCTGCCGCATAAGCGCAACCCGGTCGCCGCGATCTCGGCCCGCGCGGCCGCGGTGACGGTGCCGGGCCTGGTCGCCGCGCTGCTCACCGCCGCCTCGGGCCACGAGTACGAGCGCGCCGCCGGACCGTGGCACGCGGAGTGGCGACCGACCTCGGAGCTGCTGCGCACGGTCGGCTCGGGCGCGGCGTGGCTCGCGGACGGGCTCGCCCACCTGGTGCTGGACCCGGACCGGGTCGCCGCCGCGCTCGACGCCACCGGCGGGCTGCTCCTGGCCGAGAACGTCTCGACGTCGTTACGCGGCCGGGTCGAGGACCCGAAGGGCCTGGTCACCGCGGCCGCCTCGACGAGCCTCGACGAGCACAGGCCGTTCGCCGACGTGCTCGCCGACGCCCTCGCCGGCACCGACATCACCCGCGCCGAGGTCGACGCCGCGCTCGACCCGGCGGCACACGTCGGCGAGTCCGTCGCGCTCGTCGACGCCTTCCTGGCCGCCCGCGAACCCGCCGTCGCCTCCGAGGAGCACCCGTGACCGACCCGACGCCCGAGCTGGACCCCGCCGGCCTCGCCACCCGCCGGGAGGTCCTCGGCGACGAGCACGTCGACCGGGCGATCGCCGGCATCGACGACACCACCGCGGACTTCCAGGCCTTCATCACCCGCTACGCCTGGGACGGCATCTGGAACCGGCCGGGCCTCGACCGCCGCCAGCGCAGCATCGTCACGCTCTCCGTGCTCGCCGCGCTGCACCACGACGGCGAGCTCGCCATGCACGTGCGGGCGGCGCTGCGCAACGGCCTGACCCGCGCGGAGATCCGCGAGGTCCTGCTGCAGGTCGGCGTGTACGCCGGGGTGCCGGCCGCCAATCGGGCGTTCGGGGTCGCGCAGCGGGTGCTGGCGGAGATCCCCGAGGGCTGACCCGGTCGCGCGACCCGTGCGCCGTGCGGGGCGCGCGGGTGGCCGCCCACTACCGTGGGCGTCGACAGCGGCGTGCTGATCGCGAGGGGACGAGGGTGCGGGGACGAGCGGGACGACGGCGGGCGGCGGCGAGGTCGTCCCTGGCGGCGCTGGCCCTGACGGCTCTGCTCGCGGGCTGCTCGTCGGGCCCCGACCTGGCGACGCCGCCGATCCCCACCTTCCCGGGCCCGGGCGCGGCCGCGCCGACGTCGGCCCCCGCGCCGCGCTCGACGCTGATCCCCACCGACTGCAACCAGATCCTCTCCAAGGACGAACTGCCGAACCTGCTCGGCCTCCCGCTGGGCAGCATCGACGTCCGCGCACTGCGCGACGTGCCCGCCCCGTCGGTCAGCCGGCTCGAGCGGGTCACGTGCACCTACACCTCGACCGGGGGTCCGGGCGCGCCGAACCAGGGCTCGCAGGTCCTCAAGATGCTGGCCAGCGGGTATGCCACCCCGGAGGCCGCGCAGGCCCAGGTGGCGGTCAACAACCAGGTCGAGCAGAGCTCCGGGGTCAACGGCGTCGACACCCCGATCGGCGCCGCGGCCGGGACGTTCTTCTCCGACCCCGACGGGCCGTTCCTCGTCGTCTCGTACCGCCGCGTGACCGTGAGCGCCGCCCTCAACCGCGGCTCGCTGTCGGCCGACCAGGCCCGCTCGGTGCTCGTCGACCTCGTCCAGCGGGTGCTCCCGGTCCTGGTGCCCGCCGGTTCCTGACGCCGGGCCCCGTCTACATCGCGCCGCGTGCGGGTACTCCCGCGGCGTACGATCTATTTGCATAGGCTAACGACGAGGGGGAGGTCCGCGTGACGGCGACGGCACCGACCGGGCAGGCGCGGTCCGACCGCTACAAGTGGGTCGCCCTGTCGAACACGACGCTCGGCGTGCTGATCGTGACGATCAACATGTCGATCCTGCTCATCGCGCTGCCCGACATCTTCCGCGGGATCGACATCGACCCGCTGGCGCCGTCGAACATCAGCTACCTGCTGTGGCTGATCATGGGCTACCTCGTGGTGACCGCGGTCCTCGTCGTGAGCTTCGGGCGCATCGGCGACATGTACGGCCGGACCCGCATGTACAACCTCGGGTTCGCGGTCTTCACGTTCTTCTCGATCCTGCTCGCCGTCACCTGGCTGCAGGGCGACGCCGGGGCGATCTGGCTGATCGTGATGCGGGTCCTGCAGGGCATCGGCGGCGCGCTGCTGCTCGCGAACTCGACGGCGATCCTCACCGACGCGTTCCCCACCCACCAGCGCGGTCTGGCCCTCGGCATCAACTCGATCGCGGCCATCGCGGGCTCGTTCATCGGCCTGGTCATCGGCGGGGTGCTCGCCCCGATCAGCTGGCACCTGGTGTTCGTGGTGTCGGTGCCGATCGGCGTGTTCGGCACGATCTGGGCCTACTACAAGCTCAAGGAGGCCGGCGAGCGCCACGCGGCGCGGATCGACTGGTGGGGCAACGTCACCTTCGCCGTCGGCCTCGTCGCGGTGCTCATGGGCATCACCTACGGCATCCAGCCCTACGGCGGCCACGTCATGGGGTGGACGAGCCCGATGGTGCTCAGCTTGCTGATCGGCGGCGTCGTCGTGCTCGCGGTCTTCGCGGTCGTCGAGACCCGGGTCGCCGAGCCGATGTTCCACCTCTCGTTGTTCCGCATCCGCGCGTTCACCGCCGGGAACATCGCGAGCCTGCTCGCGGCCCTCGGGCGCGGTGGCCTGCAGTTCATCCTGATCATCTGGCTGCAGGGCATCTGGCTGCCCCAGCACGGCTACGACTACGAGTCGACGCCGCTGTGGGCCGGCATCTACATGGTGCCGCTCACGATCGGCTTCCTCGTCGCCGGCCCGATCTCCGGCGTCCTGTCCGACCGCCACGGCGCGCGGGCCTACGCGACGATCGGGATGCTCGGCGCGGCGGTGAGCTTCCTGCTGCTGAAGTTCCTGCCCGTCGACTTCTCTTACTGGGGCTTCGCGATCATCCTCGCGGTCAACGGCCTCTCGATGGGCCTGTTCTCCTCGCCCAACCGCGCCGCGATCATGAACTCGGTGCCGCCCCGCCAGCGCGGCGCCGCCGCCGGGATGACCTCGACGTTCCAGAACGCCGCGACGGTGCTCTCGATCGGCATCTTCTTCTCGATGTTGATCCTCGGGCTCTCGAGCTCGCTGCCCGGGGCGCTGCGCACCGGGCTGCTCGCCCACGGGGTCCCGGCCGACGCCGCTGGGCGGATCGCCGAACTGCCGCCGGTCTCGACGCTCTTCGCCGCCCTCCTCGGCTACAACCCGATGCAGACCCTGCTCGGCCCGCAGGTGCTCGCCCAGGTCGGCCCCCAGCAGGCGGAGTTCCTCACCGGGCGCTCCTTCTTCCCGTCGCTGATCAGCGGTCCGTTCGCCGACGGCCTCACCTTCGCGCTCGTCTTCGCCGCCGCCTGCTGCGTGGTGGCGGCGCTGGCGTCGCTGTTGCGGGGTGGCAAGTACGCCTACCAGGAGCCGGCCTCCGCGGTGGCCGCGGAGCCGGTCGGCGACGACGTCGACGGCGGCCCGGTGACGGGGATCGCGCGCGACGCGGACGACCGCACGCCGGTGGGTGTCGGCGCGGGGACGAACGGCCACGGTGCGAACGGCCACGGTGTGAACGGCCACGGCGACGGGAGCTCGGCGTCGGGACGTCTGCTCCAGGGCCGGGTCCTCGGCCCGGATGCCACTCCGACGGCCGCCGTGCTCACGCTGGTCGACCGCTCCGGGCGTCAGGCGGGCCGGACGCTCTCCGACGACGACGGGCGCTTCCGCCTCGAGCCGCCCTCGCCGGGGGACTTCCTCGTCATCGCGACCCCGCAGGGCTCGGACGGCTCGGTGGCGCCGCGGGCGACGCAGGTGTCGGTGAGCACCCTGCCGGTCGACCTCGACGTCGTGCTGGACCGGCGCCGCTGAGCTGCCGCCCCTCGTCAGGGGCACATGGCGCAAGTATCGGCGGCCCCGGAGCTGCCGGGTGTGCCCCTCGGCGGAGGGGCGGCCAGCGCGGCGGCCTCTCGATGATCAGGGGCACATCGCGCAGGAATTGGCGGCCTCTGACCTGCCAGGTGTGCCCCTCGACGGAGGGGGCGGCCCAGCGCGGCGGCCGCCCCGATGATCAAGGGCACATGGCGCAGGA
>NZ_JBVPVA010000319.1:0-8694 GCF_055612215.1 Actinomycetospora sp.
TGCCGGGCGTCGTGGTGTCGGCGTCGATCGAGCTGTCGATGAGGGGGAGGCGGGGGTCGGCCTGCTGGGTCATGACGGTTGCTCCTCGAGCGATGGGCCCGGCCGGGCGGCCGGACCCCGGTACCGTCACTCTTCGTGCAACTTCTCCTCAAGTGGATCGCGGAAACGTCACCTGATCAGCCCAATGTTGCTTACGCAGAGGGATAACGCCAGGTCAGCGCGTGGTCGAGATCCCACGAGGTGTACCGTCCCGCATCCATCGACGCGTCGGGGCCGACCACCTGCCCCCGGCGTACGAGCCCGAGATGCGGTGCGCCATGGTGTGTCGCAGCCGGTCGGACATCCGAGCCCGGCCACGATGGCACCGTCGGCCCGAGCCCGGGTCGGCAGGCACCGACCCATGACCTGTGCAGGTGAGGAGAGGGAGACTTCCATGGCACTCCCGACGTTGACCCCGGAGCAGCGCGAGGCCGCCCAGGCCAAGTCGCGCGAGGCGCGCCAGGCCCGCTCGGCCCTGCTCGCGGGCATCAAGAGCGGCGACGAGACGATCCCCGCGGTCCTGGACCGCGGCAAGAGCGACCCGATCGCCGGCAAGACCAAGGTCTCGCAGCTGGTCCGCGCACTGCCCGGCTACGGCCCGGCGAAGGCGGCGGCCGTCCTCGAGCAGGCCGGCATCCCGGAGGACCGGCGCGTGGCCGGCCTCGGCGCCCGTCAGCGTGAGGCGCTCGTGAGCGCCCTCGCCTGAGCTCCACCCGGACCACGACGACGGCCCGGTCACCTCCAGGAGGTGGCCGGGCCGTCGTCGTCCGGCAGGTCCGGCAGGTCCGGCAACGGTGGCCGGGTCAGTCGAGGCCCGCGGGGAGCCCCTTGCTGACCGACCCCAGGGTGGTCCCGATCGCCCAGCTGCCGAACGACAGCTTCCCGGCCTGGCCGATCGAGGGATCCCGGTAGATGCCGGTCTTCACGTAGCTGTTCTTGCCCGAGTACATCGTGCCCGAGGGCGGCGCGAAGTCGGCGATCTTCTGCACGCCGTCCTGCCAGGCGCTCACCGTGCCGTTCGACGCCGAGAACTTCACCTTCAGCACCAGGTGGGTCCACTGTCCGGGCGTCGCGTCGCCGACGACCTGCGAGAACCCGCCCGAGTCCCCGTCGATGAGGAACTTGCCGTCCTGGACCTTGAGCTCCAGGGGCGGCGACCCGGTCCCGTCGTTCTTGAACTGGGTGATGACCTGCCAGTCGGACGTGCCCACCGGGAAGTCCGGCGCGAGCTTCACCGAGAAGCCGAAGTAGTACTCGTCGCCCTCGGAGAGCGCCTTGAACTTCGGCTCCACCTCGGAGCGCTTGCCGCCGCCGGGCATCGAGAAGTTGAGCAGCCCGCCACCCAGGGTCGGCGAGGACGCCCCCTGGTTGTTCCACGGCGTCGACCGGAAGTTCTTCAGACCGGCCGAGGCGAAGTCCGCCGACCAGAGGGTCTTCCCGCCGTCGTCGACGGCCGTGGGCCGGGCGCTCGTGGTCGGCGCGGCGGTCGTCGTGTGCGGGGCCGCCGTCGCGGCCGGGTGCGCCCCGGAGGTGGCGGTCCGGGCGGCCGGCTCGGAGAGTCCCGCGGGTGCGACGGCGACGTCGGGCCGGACGATCTCGCCGGTGTCGGCGCTCGGGTCGGCCAGCAGCGCCGGCCCCGTGCTCGCGGCGGCGACGGTGGCGCCCGTCAGCGCGCCGAACAGGGCGAGTGCGCCGACGGCCCGCGTGGAGTTCAGCGTCCGCCCCGCGCGGGGGGCGCGGTGCGTGGCCGGGCCCGGAGTCCGTCCGGGGATCGGGACGCCCGGAGCCGGCGTAGCAGGTCCGGCGGTCTCCGGGGGCCGGTCGTCCTCGCGGGCCGCGGCGGCGGCACGGGCGATCGCGGCGAGGTCGAGGGGGGTGGTGGCGGGGTCGTGACGGTGCTTGCCGCGCACGGCGGGACGCGGTCCGGTGGCCGGCGCGTCGAGGGCAGCGGGCCAGGAGCCCGTGCGGGGGGCGGCCTCCCTGGGGGACACGCCGGGGCCAGCCCGTCCGGATCGGGGCGATCCGGAGCGATGTCGAGCCATACGTCGGTCCTTCTCGTGGCGCCCGGACCCGGTCGAGGGGGAGCGATCCGGTGCCGGGCGGGGACCCGGCGTGTCCACCTGTCCCGCACCGCGGTTCGGGGGCCGGACCCGCCGGGACAGGTGCGCATCGGGTCCGGGGCCGGAGCGCCTTCACGTCCCGGCCGAGGACCACCGTAGGGGCCCTGATCGGGTGACACCGCGCGGGACTCCCGAGCCCCGGTGCGGACGCGGGTCACGAACAGGTCACGTTCCCGCTGCTCAGCGGACCGCGCCCGAGCCGCACCGCCCCGCACTCGCGTGGCTACACCGCGTGGAAGTGACGCACCTCACGCTCAAGTTGCTCCGAACGCCCCTCGGGCTCCGGCGTCGTCGCGACCGGGGCCGCGCCGTCGAGGAGGTCACACGGCGCGCGGGCGCGGGACCGGCACCATGAGCGGCGTGACCGATGCCGACGACCGCCACGCCTGGAGCCGCCCCGAACCCGAGGACGTCGCCGCCGACGTGCTCCGGGTCCCCCTGCCGCTCCCCTCCGACGCCCTGCGGGCGGTCAACGTCTACGTGCTGCGCGACGGTGACCGGCTGACGCTCGTCGACGGCGGCTGGACCCTCACGGTCGCCCGCGACCTGCTGATCGCGGCGCTCGAGCGGATCGGGGCGGACCTGGGCGACATCGCGCGCTTCCTGGTCACGCACATGCACCGGGACCACTACACGCAGGCCGCGGCGCTGCGCCGCGAGACCGGGGCCCACGTGGCACTGGGCGCCGGGGAGCGGGACTCCCTCGAGCACATGGCGGACCGCCCCGTCCCCATGATCGCCCAGCAGCGCGCGCTGCGGACCGCGGGCGCGGGCCCGCTGGCCGACGAGCTCGCCCGGCTCCTCCCCGCCGAGGTGGCGGAGGAGGAGCTGGCCGACTACGCGCTGCCCGACCGGTGGCTGGTCGACGGTGAGCGCGTGACGGTGGGCGAGCGGGTCCTCGAGGCCGTGGAGACCCCCGGCCACACCCGGGGGCACCTCGTGTTCGACACCGGGGAGTCCGCCGCGGGCCTGCTGTTCGCCGGCGACCACGTGCTGCCCCACATCACGCCCTCGATCGGGTTCGAGCCGGACGCCCGCCCCGGCGCCCTGACCCGCTACCTGGCCTCGCTCGCCCGTGTCCGGGACCGGCCCGATCGACGGCTGCTGCCCGCGCACGGCCCCGTGCGTCCGAGCGTGCACGCCCGGGTGGACGAGCTGCTGGACCACCACGCCGGGCGCCTCGACGAGATCGAGCGGGTCACGACGGCGGGTGCGGCCACCGCGGCCGACGCCGCGGCTGCGCTGACCTGGACGCGGCGGGAGAAGGGCCTCGACGACCTGGAGCCGTTCCACCGCATGCTCGCGGTCCTGGAGACCGACGCCCACCTCGAGGTCCTCGCCGCCCAGGGCCGGCTGCGGCGCGAGTCCGACGCCGAGGGGATCACGCGCCACCACCCGGCCTGACCGCGCGATTCTTCCCGCGACCTCTTCCGAGAACCGGGTCCCGAGGACTCGGTTCTCGAGGACCCCGGTTCCCCCAGGCCTCGCAGAGTCCGTGCTCGCACGAGATCGCCGACTCAGTCGGAAGGGACAGTTCCGACTTTCCGTGACGGACGGCATGATCGACGCATGTCGTCTGCGGAGAGTGTGCGGGTGAGGCGGACGAAGGTGCTCTTCCTCGCCGGGACGGTTGGCGTCCTCGTGGTCCAGATCGGGGCGCTCATCGGCCTGGACGGCATCGGTGAAGCCTTCCTCGTGTGGCTGCCCTGGCCTCTCACGTTGATCGCGCCACTCTGGCTGGCAGCCCGTTGCGGTCCGCCACCCCGGCACTCGGGCGATGTCGTCGTGTCCGCTGCCGGCTACCTGACCCTGGTCCCGATGGCGGCGTGGTTCGGGAATTTCCTGGCCGAACCGGGCGACGCGTGGCTTCTCGTCGTCGTCCTGGCGTACTTCGTCGCCGGTCTCGCGGCCGCCTGGCGCTGGATGAGCCGCCGCACCGCATGACGGGTCGCGGCCACCGCCACCCGGCCTGACCGCTCGGGGGACCGCCTTCCCCCCCGTCGCTCCGCTCGCCCGCCGAGGCGTTCACCGTCGAGGGTTATCGTGGAGGGCCTTCACGGCGCCGAACGACAGCGAACGAAGGTCGTCCTTGTCCCACTCCGCGAGTCCTGCCACCGCGGCCGACGTCGAGCCCACGCGGGACGAAGCCCGCCGGCCCGGCGACCCGGTCGCGGCGGAGCAGCCCTACGTGACGATGCTCTACGGGCGCCTCGACGCCCGCCGCAAGGAGACCGCCGAGCTCCTCGCGCGGGTGCTGCGCAACGAGACGACCGGCACCCCGCAGGCGGTCTCCGAGCGCGACGCCGCCGCGGCGATGTACTCCGAGCAGCTCGCCACCCTCTCCGCGGTCGAGGAGGGGCTGTGCTTCGGGCGGCTCGACGTCGAGCCCGACGCGGTCCTCGCGCCCGGGAGCCGGGACAGCGCCGACCCGGAGACGCCCGGGTTCGACCAGGAGGTCGCCTACATCGGGCGGCTCGGCCTGCTCGACGAGGACCACGACTACGAGCCGCTGCTCATCGACTGGCGCGCCCCGGTGGCCCGCCCGTACTACACCGCGACCGCGGCCAACCCGGACGGCATCCGCCGGCGTCGCCACCTGCGCACCCGCAGCCGCAAGGTCCTCGCCGTCGACGACGAGATCCTCGACCTCGAAGAAGCGGCTGCGGCGGCGGCGAAGCACGACGGCGCGCAGCGCGGCGGCCTCACCGGCGAGGCCACCCTGCTCGCCGCCCTGAGCTCCGGGCGCACCGGGCGCATGGGCGACATCGTCGCCACCATCCAGGCCGAGCAGGACCGGATCATCCGGTCCGGGGTGAACGGCGTGCTCGTCGTCGAGGGCGGCCCCGGCACCGGCAAGACCGCCGTGGCGCTGCACCGCGCGGCGTACCTGCTCTACACCCACCGCCGCCAGCTGGCGAAGCGCGGCGTGCTCGTCGTCGGGCCCAACCCGACGTTCCTGCGCTACATCGAGCAGGTGCTGCCCTCGCTCGGCGAGACCAGCGTGCTGCTCTCGACGGTCGGCGAGCTCTACCCGGGCCTCGCGGCCCGGCGCTCGGAACCCGCCGAGGCGGCGGCGCGCAAGGGCTCCCTCGACATGGCCAAGGTGCTCGCCGCCGCGGTCCGCGACCCCGAGGAGCTGCCGCGGCACACGATCCGGCTGCGCGTCGACGGCGAGACCGTCGAGCTCGACCGCGACCTGGTCGCGCAGGCCCGCACCCGGGCGCGCCGGACCCGCCGCCCGCACAACGACGCCAAGCGCACCTTCGTCCGCGAGGCCGTCGACATGCTCGCCCGCCGCGAGCGCGACCGGCTCTCCCGCGAGGGCAGCCACCCCGAGGTCGAGGGCGGCTCGGGCTCGGCCGGTCTCCTCGACCGCGGCGACCTCGCCGACATCCGGGCCGCGATGCGGGAGAACGACGACCTGCTGGCCGCGCTCGACGGGCTCTGGCCGACCCTCACGCCCCCGCAGCTGCTCGCCGACCTCTACACCGACCCGAAGCGGATCACCGCGGCCACCCGCGGCTGGTCCGAGGCCGATCGCGCCCTGCTGCGCCGCGACGCCCGGCCCACCGCACCGCTCGACCCGCACTGGTGGACCCCGGCCGACGCGGTGCTGCTCGACGAGGCCGCGGAGCTGCTCGGGGAGGACGACACCGCTGAGCGGGAGCGCGCCGAGCGCAAGCGCGAGGCCGACGAGGCGTACGCCGCCGGGGTGCTGGAGATCCTCGCGATGGAGGAGGACTGGGACCCCGAGCTGCTGCGCCCCACCGACGTCGTCGACGCCAGCCTGCTGGCCGATCGCAGCCGCGAGGCCAGCTACGCCTCCGCCGCCGAGCGCGCGGCCGAGGACCGCACCTGGACCTTCGGGCACGTCATCGTCGACGAGGCCCAGGAGCTCTCGCCGATGGCGTGGCGGGTGCTCATGCGCCGCTGTCCGAGCCGCTCGATGACCCTGGTCGGCGACGTCGCCCAGACCGGCGCCCGCGATGGTGCGCGCTCGTGGCACGAGGTGCTCTCGCCCTACGTCTCCGCCCGCTGGCGTCGCGAGGCCCTCACGGTCAACTACCGGACCCCGGCGGAGATCGCCGAGGTCGCGGCCGACGTGCTCGCCGTCATCGACCCGGGGCAGACCCCGCCCGAGTCGGTGCGCGAGTCGGGGATCCGACCGCGGGCGGTCGGCGTCGCCGAGCCCGCCCTCGACCACGAGGTCTCGACGACCACCCGCGCAGCCGCCGACGACGTCGTCGACGCCGAGGGGAACGGCCGCGTCGCGGTGCTCGCGCCGGAGGCCCGGGTCGACGCGCTGCGCACCCGCCTGTCCACCGACGGGCTCCCGGTGGGCGGGACGGCCGAGGTCGGGGCCGACGCCGTCGACGAGCGCGGCGCCGCCGACCTCGAGGTCGCGGTCGTGGTGTCGAGCGTCGCGGACGCGAAGGGGCTGGAGTTCGACGCGGTCGTCCTCGTGGACCCGTCCGGGATCGTCGAGGAGTCCCCGCGCGGGCTCAACGACCTCTACGTGGCCCTCACCCGCGCCACCCGGTCGCTCGATGTGGTGCACCCGGAACGGCTGCCGTCCGTGCTCGGGAGGCTCGCCGACCAGGACGCTCCCGGGGCATCGACGCCACCACCGGGGCCCTCGCCGCTCACAGGTCGGTAACGGTCCGCGTCCGGCGCCCGACTTCCTCGTTGACCGCACATGAAGCCCGGATCCGGGCGCCGTCATCGGCAGACACGGCGACCGTCCCTGGGAGAGAATCGATTCGGGACGGCGTCCCGGCAGGAGACGGGACCCGCGGCGACGCCCGGGAGCGAGGGGGTGGCCGGTGAGCACGACCGATGCCGGCCCGCCCACGGTCGTCGGCGGCCGGTACACCGTCGGTGACCTCATCGGGCGCGGCGGCGCCGCGGACGTCTACCGGGCCCGTGACGAGCTGCTCGGCCGCGACGTCGCGATCAAGATGTTCGGCGCGGGCGGCGACGTGGTCGCCGCCGCGAACGCCGAGGCCGCCTCGGTCCCGGCCCCGCCGCCGGACGCGGTCGACCCGGTCTCGGGGGAGGGGGTCCCGCCGCAGGACCCGCCCGACGAGGCCGGTGACCCGGGGGCCGCAGCCGCCGGGCGGTACGGCCGCGGGACCGGCGGCATCCCCCGCCCGTCCGCGCCCCCCGCCGAGCTGGTCGGGGACCACGAGGAGGGCTCCGAGGCCCGCAACCGCCGCGAGGTGCTGACGCTCGCCGCGCTCTCGCACCCCGGCCTGGTCACCGTCTACGACGTCGGCGACGACCACGGGCGCGCCTACTTCGTCATGCAGCTCATCGAGGGCGACACCCTCGCGCAGCGCATCCGCCGCGGTCCGCTGCCGCTCGGCGACGTCATCGCGCTCGGTGCTGCGCTGGCCGACGCGCTCGCCTACGTGCACCGCCGCGGGGTCGTGCACCGCGACGTCAAGCCCGGCAACGTCCTGCTCGACGCCGACGGCCGCGCCCACCTCTCCGACTTCGGGATCGCCGCGGTGCGCGACGCCGCGCCGGTCACCGCGGCCGGCATGGTCATCGGCACGGCGTCCTACCTGAGCCCGGAGCAGGTCCGCGGGGAGTCGGTGTCCCCGGCGGTCGACATCTACGCGCTCGGCCTGGTGCTCATCGAGTGCCTCACCGGACGCCGCGAGTACCCCGGCAACGCCCTCGAGGCGGCCGTCGCCCGGCTGCACCGGCGTCCGATGGTGCCGGTCGGGCTGCCGGAGTCGCTGCGCATGCTCCTGCTCGCGATGACCGCGGACGAGCCGGAGGCCCGCCCGGACGCCGACGAGGTGCTCGCCGCCACCCGCGCGATCTCCCGCGAGGTCGGCGTCGACGCCGAGACGGTGCTCTCCCCGGCGCTCATGGCCGCGCCCACGGGAGCGTTCAGCCCGCCGCCCGGGGTGGTCGCCGGCCCCGCGGTGTCGACCGGGGCGTCCGCGACCACCGGGGCCTACGCCGGCGCGGTCGCCGACGGCGAGACCCCGGCCGCGCCCCGCCCGCGGCGCCGCCGCGTGCTCGTCGCCGTCGGGATCGCGCTCGCGGCCGTGCTCGTCGTGGGCTCCGCGCTCGCCCTCACCCTCGTGCGGGCGTCGTCGACCACCCCGCTGCCGCCGCCCGCCTCGTCCGTGCCGGCGATCCCGGCGGCCCCCGCCGCCGTGGTGCCGACCACGGAGGAGGCCGAGCCGCTCCGCTCGCCCCGCGTCCGCGTGACCACCCGGCCCCGGCTCCGGACGACGACGGCGGTCGCGCCGCCCGCGGTGACCTCCCAGGCCCCGGTGGTGGTCGTCACGACGCCGCCGGCGCCGGTTGCGCCACCCCCGCCCGTGGTGGTCACGACGACGCCGACCGAGCGGTCGGGATCGTCGTCGCCGTCCTCACCGAGCTCGCCCACGTCCCCGGTGTCGCAGCTCGTCGCCGCGCCCTGACCCGACGGGCGCGCGGAGCACCGGGGCCCCTCACCCCAGAGGCCGCGTCGCGGCCTCGACAGAGAGCGGCGGCCCGCTGGGCAGCAGGCCGA
>NZ_JBVPVA010000407.1:0-2394 GCF_055612215.1 Actinomycetospora sp.
CGTCTCCTTCGCGGCGACGCAGGCGCGGCGCAGGCCGGCGACGGCGCGCACGGTGGCCGGGTCGGCGGGGTCGAGCGCGTCGACCGCGCCGCCGAGCTCGGAGCAGACGTGCCAGAACAGGGACTCGTCGAAGTCGATCCCGCCCAGGGCCTCGAGACCCTGGCCGCGACCGAGGACGGTCAGGCCGACGGGGGCGACGGGGTTCGGGTGGACGCCGCGGACGACGGCGGCGTCGAAGGTGCCGCCACCGAGGTCGTAGACGGCGACGGTGCGCCCCATCGGCAGGCGGCCGGTGGCGGCGTGGGCGGCCGCGGCGGCCTCGGGCTCGGTGAGCAGGACGACGTCGTGGAGGCCGACCTCGGCGAGGGCCTCGGTGAACACGCGACGGCGGTAGGCGCCCCAGCCGGCGGGGTGGGCGACGGCGATGCGGCGGGGCGCGGCGCCGTGGCTCTCGGCGACGCGGTCGGCGGTCCAGCGCACCATCTCGGCGGCCACGCCGTCCGCGGAGAAGCTCTCGCCGCCGACGACGATCGGGGTGTCGTCCCCGAGGCGGCGCTTGAACTCGCGCACGACGCGCTGCGGGGCGCCGGGGGCGCGGTCCTCGGCGTCGCTGCCGACCAGCAGCGACCCGTCGTCGTCGACGAGCAGGACGGAGGGGACCTGGACGGCGCCGTGCTCGAGGCCGACGACGCGCACGCCGGGCTCGGGGGTCCCGGGGCGGGCCTCGACGCGCACCGCGGCCGCGGTGAAGGTGGTCCCGAGGTCGATCCCCAGGTCGTACGGGGGCATCGGCTGAGGCGCTGACGGCCGTGCGGCCCATCCCTCGTGCGGACCCGGCATGTGCCCTCCCAGCTTCCCCGTCTCGCGCATCCCGGAGGACACGTGCGCACCGCTCGCGGCTCCCCCTCGCGGGCGGCGCACGTCGCTGATCCGTGGGCATCATCGGCCCGATCGCGGCCACCGTTACACAACCGTAGCTCGAACGGGTGACGGTTTCCGACGGTGCCGGGCGCGTTCTCGACGGCCGGTGACGGTCACCCCCGGCCCGGGGTGGGGGGTGGCCCCCCGAACCCCCTAGGGGCCCCGACGGCGAACCCGGCGCGAGCCCCGATGGCCGGCGGGCCCCCGGACGGCACCGTTCTCACCACGCCGCCCCGGCAGCACCGCCGAGGGCGCTCCGGATCACCTGACCCACGGGGGCACCACGACATGAGCGAGCACAAGACCCTGCTGCAGTTCCTGCTCGACCTGCTGCACGACAAGCAGGCGCTGGCCGACTTCCAGGACGACCCGAAGGGCGAGCTGCACGCCGCCGGCCTCGACCACGTCTGCGTCCAGGACATCCAGGACCTGCTGCCGGTCGTCCTCGAGAAGGAGGACCCCGAGAAGGCCGCGCGGTACGAGGACGACTGCGACCACGACCGGTGCCACGACGACGCCCCGAAGCACCACGAGCACCACGGGGGCCACCACCACGGCGACCCGGACCACGACGACCACCGCTGGCAGCACGACCACGACAGCGAGATCGACAAGGTCGTGACGCACCTCAACTACGTGACGAACAACTACACCTACGACTCGCACGACACGATCTACAACACCAACAACGTCACCAAGATCTGGGCCGACCGCGGCGCGAACGTCGAGGTCAACAACGAGACCCACAACGTGGGCGCCGGCGGCGTCGACGTCGAGGGCAACAACTCCGGCCCGATCACCACCGGCCACGGCAACGTCGTCGGCGACGGCAACCAGATCGCGGACCACGGGGCGAGCGGGGCCTTCGGGGCGGGCTCGACCGCGCTCTCGAACGTCGGTGCGAACGACGGCGGCGCGATCAACACGGGCCTGGGTGGCTCGGCGTCGGGCAGCCACAGCGACGCCCACCTCACCGCCTTCGGCGGCGGCACCGTCCAGAACGGCACCGGCAACGTCGCGACCGACGACCACACCAACAACTCGGTCCACGACTCGAACAACACGACGGACAACTCGCACGGGTCGCACAACACCGACAACTCGATCAACACCGACGCGTCGACGAACGACTCGAACAACCCGCACACCGAGTCGACGACCGAGCACAGCTTCAACACCGAGACCGACAACTCGGCCGACAACTCCACCAACGTCGACCACGGCCACATCGACAACGGTCTGCTCCTCCACTGAGGTCGTCCGACCAGAGGGGGGTCACGGCCGCGTAACGTCAGCGGCGTGACGACACAGCCGGGGCACGGTGCACACGCGCCGTGCCCCGGCTGTCGTTCCTGCACCGGGCCCGTCGAGCAGGGGGACCACGCATGACCGAGCACGGCGCGGGCGGTGAGCTCACCGAGATCGTCGCGCTGGCCCGCCGGGCGGCGACCGCGTACGACCGGCCCGACCTCG
>NZ_JBVPVA010000518.1:0-24435 GCF_055612215.1 Actinomycetospora sp.
GAGGAGCAGGTCCTCGAGCGCATCGAGCGGGCGCGGCGGCGCAAGCCGCGGGTGCGGGAGGAGCGCGTCACCCTCGCCCACGGGGCCGGGGGCAAGGCCACCCACACCCTCATCGACGCGGTGTTCGTCGAGGCCTTCCGCAACCCGGTCCTCGAGCAGCTCGAGGACGGGGCGTCCCTGGAGGTGGGCGGGGCCCGACTGGCCTTCACCACGGACTCCTACGTGGTCTCGCCACTGTTCTTCCCCGGCGGGGACATCGGCGACCTCGCCGTCAACGGGACGGTCAACGACCTCGCGATGTGCGGCGCCCGGCCGTTGCACCTCTCGGCGGGGTTCATCCTCGAGGAGGGCTTCCCGGTCGCCGACCTCCGGCGGATCGCCGACTCGATGGCGCGCGCCGCCGCGGCGGCAGGCGTCCAGATCGTCACCGGGGACACGAAGGTCGTCCCGCGGGGCAAGGCCGACGGCTGCTTCATCACCACCGCCGGGGTCGGCGTCCTCGAGAGGCCGGTGACGCTGAGCGCCACCGCCGCCCGCCCCGGCGACGCCGTGATCGTCTCCGGACCGCTCGGCGACCACGGCATCACGATCATGCTCGCCCGCGGTGAGCTCGACATCGAGGCCGACCTGGTCTCCGACACCGCCCCGCTGCACGAGTTGACCGCGGGCCTGCTCGACGCCGGCGGCGACGGCGTGCGGGTGTTGCGCGACGCGACCCGCGGCGGAGTCGCCACGATCCTCAACGAGATCGCCGGCGCGTCGCAGGTCGCCGTCGTGGTCGACGAAGCGTCGGTGCCCGTGCGCGAGGTCGTCACCGGCGCGTCCGAGCTCCTGGGGATCGACCCGCTCTACGTCGCCTGCGAGGGCCGCCTGGTCGCCGTGGTCGACGGCTCCCGCGCCAACGCGGTGGTGACCGCGCTGCGGGCGCACCCGCTCGGCGACGGCGCCGCCGTCATCGGGCACGTCGCGGACGACCCGCCCGGGCTGGTGCTCCTGCGCACCGCATTCGGCGGCACCCGCATCGTCGACATGCTCGTCGGCGATCCCCTGCCGCGCATCTGCTGACTTCCCCGACCAGGGCAAAGGAGCTCGATCATGAAGGACGCCGAGAAGGGCGCCGACAAGGCGTTCGACGCCGACAACGCCCCGCCCCCGGGAGAAGGGCGCGAGGCCTCCCCCGAGGAGCGCGCGGGGATGAAGGACACCGACACGAACCCGCAGCCGCCCCTCGGGGTGGGCGAGAGCATCAACGAGCGCGCCGAGGACATCGCGCGCAAGGCCGAGGAGAAGCGGGGCTCCGACCGCGAGGGCCACAAGGGCGCCTCCGGGCGGCCCTACGGCAGCGGTGACGAGGCCCGCGGGGTCGAGCCGCAGCCGTCGGTCACCGAGGGGAGCCCCGACCTCGGACCGGGGGACCAGGGCGGCTGACCCGCGGGTCGGGTGCGGTCTCCCGTCACGCGAGTGCGCGGAACACCAGCTCGCCCAGCACCTGGTAGACGGTGGTCTGCGCCTCCTGGATGCGGTGGACCGAGGCGGACGGCACGACGAAGAGGTGGTCGATGGTGTCACTCTCGGCCATCCGGCCCCCGTCGTAGCCGGCGAGCCCGATCGTGACCATGCCCAGCCGGCGCGCCTCGGCGAACGCGCGCACCACGTTCGCCGAGTTCCCGCTGGTGGAGAGCCCGAGGGCGACGTCGCCGCGACGCCCCGCCGCCGCGAGGGGGCGCGCGAAGACGACTTCGAAGGAGACGTCGTTGGACAGGGCCGTGAGTACGGCGACGTCCGCGGTCAAGGCGGTCGCCGGAAAGCCGCTCGCGGGGGCGTCGGCCAGCTCGGGAGCGGCGAACATCGTGGCGACGGCCTGGGCGTCGGTGCTGCTGCCGCCGTTGCCGAACGTGAACAGCCGGCCCCCCGCGGCGAACGAGCGCGCCATCGCCGCGGCGCACACGACGAGCGCGTCGGCCTGGTCGGTGAGCACCTGCTCCCGCAATGCGCCGATCTCCGCGGCCTTGTCCCGGGTGGAGCGCCGGACCTCCTCGAACACCCGGTCGCGCACGGCGGCACCGTCGTCATCGTCGTCCGAGGAGAAGAGGAACGGGTAGAGCGCCTCGATCCCGCTCACGGCGTCACCCCCATCGCCGCCGGCTGTTCGAGGAAGACGTGGGCCAGCTCCCAGAGCACGTGGTAGGTCGTCACGTGCATCTCCTTCACCACCGCGGGATCGGACGATCGGGTGCAGAGCAGGTGATCGACGCCCGGCGACGCCGCGACGAGTCCACCGTCGCCACCGACGAGCGCGACGGTCAGCAGCCGCCGGTCGTGCGCCTCGCGCAGCGCCCGGACCACGTTGGTACACCGCCCGTCGACCGAGAAGCCGACGGCGATGTCCCCGGGGCGGGCCTGGGAGCGCAGCTGGGCGGCGAAGACGTCGTCGAACCCGGACCGGCGGGCGATCCCGGTGACGGTGGCCGGGTCGGTCACCAGCGAGATCGCGGGGAGGGCGCGCTTTCCCACCGTCACCGGGTGCACGAACTCGACGGCGAGGTGCGCGGCGTCCGCGGCGGCAGCGCCGTTGCCGAATGCGATCAGCCGGCCGCCCCGGTGGAAGCGGACGGCGATGTCGTGGCACGCCGCCGCGATCCGCCCGGCCTCCCCGCCGAGCGCCCGGGTGGGGGCCCGGCGCCGCGCGAAGGCCTCCACCGCGTCCTGCACCGTCAGCTCTCGGGGCACGGTTCTCCTTCCCTGGTGGGGGGCCGGCATGCGGCCACGGCGACCTGACCGAGGGCGAGCCCCCCGTCGGTGCAGGGGACGCGCTCGTGCACCAGCACCCGGAGCCCGTGCGCCTCCAGCCCCGCACGGACCCGTTCCAGCAGCACCGCGTTGAGGAACACCCCGCCGGACAGGGCCGCCGTGCCGACGCCGTGCTCGGCGGCCGCGGCGACGGCCGCGCGCACCGTGGCGTCGGCGAGGCCCAGGTGGAACCGGGCCGCGATCCGGCCCGGATCGACTCCGTGGCCCAGGTCCTCGACGACGGCCGACACGAGCTCGCCGGCCGCGACGACCCCGCCGTCGACCCCGACCGGATAGGCCGACCGTTCCTGGGGGTCGACCCGCTGCTCCAGCTCCACCGCGGCCTGGCCCTCGTAGGTGGTGGTGTCGCGGACGCCGATCAGCGCGGCCACCGCGTCGAAGAGCCGCCCCGCGCTGGAGGTCCGCAGCGTCACCGGGGAGTCGGCGAGGGCCGCGACCGCGTCCCATCGGTCGGCGTGGCGACGGGCCACCGCGAGGTCGGCGCCCGCGCGGCCCAGCCAGGCCGCCGCCATCCGCCACGGTGCCCGCACCGCGGCCGCCCCACCGGGCAGCCCGACGGTCTCGAGGTGCCCGACGCGACGCGCCGCGCCCAGCGAGGCGAGCAGCAGCTCGCCGCCCCAGACGGTGCCGTCGGGGCCCCAGCCCGTGCCGTCGTACGCGATGCCGAGGACCGGTCCGTCGTCGACGCCCCACCCGTGCTCGGCCAGGCACGACGCGACGTGCGCGTGGTGGTGCTGCACGCCCACCGGCTCGAGGTCGTCCCGGTCGAGCGCGTACTTCGTCGACAGGTACTCGGGGTGCAGGTCGTGCGCGACCACCTGTGCGTCGACGGCGAACAGCCGACCGAGGTGCTCGACGGCCGCGGTGAAGGCCCGCAGCGTGGCCAGGTTCTCCAGGTCGCCGATGTGGGCGGAGAGGAACGCCCGCCGTCCGGCCGCGACGGCGACGGTGTTCTTCTGCTCGCCGCCGACGGCCAGCACCGGCCGGTCCACCGTGAACGTGAGGGGCACCGGCTCCGGGGCGTACCCGCGGGCGCGGCGGACCGGGACCGGCCGGCCGCGCGCGGTCCGGAGCACGGAATCGTCGACCCGGGTGTGGATGGCGCGATCGTGGGCGAGGACGCCGTCCGCGAGTGGGGCGAGGCGCTCCGCGGCGTCGTCGTCGCGGTGCGCGATCGGCTCGTCGGAGACGTTGCCGCTGGTGAGCACCATCGGAGTCCCGAGCCCGGCGAGGAGCAGGTGGTGCAGCGGGGTGTAGGGCAGCAGCACCCCGAGCTCTCCGGTCGCGGGGGCCACCGAGGCCGCCACGCGCGCGTCCGCCCGGCGCGGCAGCAGGACGATCGGGCGGCGGCGCGAGGTCAGCAGGGCCGCGTCGTCGGGGTCGGCGACCACCAGCGACGCGACCGCGGCCGGATCGGCGACCATGACCGCGAACGGCTTGTCCTCGCGGTGCTTGGCCGCGCGCAACCGCGCCACGGCCGCCTCGTCGTCGGCCCGGACGGCGAGGTGGTAACCGCCGAGCCCCTTGACCGCGAGAACCTCCCCCGCGCGCAGCCGGCGGATGGCCCGGTCGACCGGGTCGACGGCGGACCCGTCGAGACGCAGGGTCGGGCCGCACGCCGGGCAGCACAGCGGCTGCGCGTGGAAGCGCCGGTCGGCGGGGTCCTCGTACTCCGCGACGCACGCCGCGCACATCGCGAACCCGGCCATCGTCGTGCCGGCCCGGTCGTAGGGCACGTCGCGGACGATGGTGAACCGCGGTCCGCAATCGGTGCAGTTGGTGAACGGGTACCGGTAGCGGCGCGCGGCCGGGTCGGCCATCTCGGCGAGGCAGGCGTCGCAGGTGGCGGTGTCGGCCGACACGAGGGTGCGGATCGCGCCGTCGCGGTGCCCGGCGGTACTGGGGGCGATCCCGAAGCCGGTCGCACCGGTGGTCGGCTCGGGTACGACGGTCACCGACTCCACGACGGCGAGGGGCGGCGGCCGCCGCTCCAGGGCGTCGACGAGGGCGTCCACCGCGGACGGGTCACCCTCGGCCTCGAGCACCACTCCCGCCTCGTCGTTGCCGACGAACCCGGCCAGCCCCAGTCGCGTCGCCACCGCGTGCACGAACGGCCGGAACCCGACGCCCTGCACGATCCCGGTCACGTGCACCCGGACCCGTACCCGTACCCGGCCGGCGACCCGCGTCACGGTGGACCGGGAGTCCCGGGGCCGACCTCGGCGACGGCCGGGTCCGCGGCGGCGGGCCCCAGCGATGCGATCGCCTCCGCCGCGTGCACCAGCACGACGTCGCCGGGCACGGCATCGACGAGCGCCACGCTCACCGTCTCCGTACTCACCCCCGTGTCGACCCGCGCGAGATCGGGCTCGATCAGTTCGACGACGGTGACCTGCACCGCCGTGTCCGCGCAGGTGATGCAGACCGGACCGTCGCAGGGAGAACGGCTCATCGCGACGCGACCGTGATCGGGTGCAGCGCCCGGCCGCAGCGGTCGAGGAAGTCGTGGAGGAGCTGGTGGGTCACCTCGACCGTCTCCATCTGCCGGTGCAGCGCTTCCAGTCCGGCCGGGGTCAGCGCGTAGGTGCGGCGCGCCGGACCCGCGGTCGACACGCACCACGACGAGCAGACGAGCCCTTCGCGCTCCAGCGCCCGGAGGGTGCGGTAGACCCCGCCCGTGTCGGTGTCGTCGATGAACGAGGCGTGCAGACGCTCCACCAGGTCGTAACCGTGGGCGGGCCGCTCCTGGAGCAGGAGCAGGAGGCACGGTCGCTGGAAGTTCCGAGGTTCGCAGCCGCCCATGACCTCATCCGATGCTCGTGTCGGTAGGGAGGTCCCGGGGGCCGGGGGACCGTCTCGGGTGTGTTCTAGATCATAGAGAGTCTCACGGTCGAGGGAGCCGGACAAGGGCCGCGGGGACCGTGGCCGGAGCCCACCGGGCACGTCAGTGCGTCCGGGGCCACGACGAGGCTACGACGGCCCCGAGGCCACCAGGACCGCGGCGACGGGCTCGAGCACCGCGATCAGTTCGTCCAGTTCGTCGGAGGTCAGGCCGTCGTAGGGCGCGGCCGCGAGCCGGTCGGTGGTGGCCTCGATCCGTGCCTTGGCCGCCCGGCCGGCCTCGGTGAAGTGACCCGAGGCGTCGATCAGGTCGCGGGCGCGCAGCCCGTCCATGACGGCCGCCAGCCGCGTCCTCGGCAGGTGGTGGATCCGGCCGAACGACTCCGCGGGGTGGATGCCCATGTCCAGCGCGCTGAGCACGTGGGACTCCGTGCCGCCGACCCCCTCGGCCATGCACGCGGCGACGTGCCCGTCCCCGCGGTGCTCGCGGAGCACGTCCGCGGCGTGCCAGAGCCGGGCCACCGGCTCGTCGGGGATCGGCTGTGCGCGCAGGGCGGCGAAGATCGGCCGGCCCTCGCTCGGCGGGCTGACCGCGGCCCGGGTGAGCAGGTCCGCCGCGCGCGCCAGGCCCGCGGAGTCGGCGAGGTCGCCGAGGATCCGCCGCAGCGCGGCGACGCAGCCGCGCTCGCGGGCCGCCATCGCCTGCTCGGGAGTGACGCGGTCCCAGACGCGGGGGAGGTGCCGGGCCGCCTCGCCCTCGGCGAAGCTGTAGAAGAGCGCGTGCACGACGTCGGCGGGCACCCGGCCCAGGGGCGCGGAGCGGCCGGCGAAGTAGCCGTCCCAGTAGTTGGTCAGCCCGATCGCGGCCATCGCCTCGTTCGGCTCCTCGCAGAAGAAGTTGACCAGGCAGATCGGCTCGAAGAGTTCGGACATGCGGCGGGCGAGGGGCGCTGAGGTCGGCATCGGGGGTCAGCTCCTGGGGCTCGTGGCGGCACTCTCGCGGGCCGCCTTCCGCCCCCTCCACGAACGGTCCGCCCGTGGATCGACACCGGCCGCCGTGTGATCTTGCCCCGGGTGGCGGGGAGCCCAGGGGCGCCTCTGCCACACTGAGGGGGCAACGACGTCGGGCCACCGCTCCGGCGTACCCCCGCCCCGGCCGTCGCTCTCGAGGAGCGCGCCGGGCGGCCTCCCCGGATCCAGGTGACTCCACATCTCTGACCTTCCCCTGCCGTTCACCGCGCTGGGCATCTCGCCCTCGGTCGCCGAGGTCCTCGCCGGACTCGGCATCACCGACCCGACGCCGATCCAGGCCGCGGCGGTGCCCGACGCCCTCGCCGGCCGGGACGTGCTCGGCCGCGGCCGCACCGGGAGCGGCAAGACCCTCGCGTTCGGCCTGCCGCTGCTCGCGACGCTGGCCCGCTGCGACGCCCCGACCCGGCGCTCGAAGCCCCGCGCCCTGGTCCTGCTGCCGACCCGCGAGCTCGCCGGCCAGGTCCGCGACGCGCTCGCCCCGATCACCGAGGCCCTCGGCCTCGAGCAGACCGTCGTCTACGGCGGCGTCGGCCAGCGTCCGCAGGAGCAGGCGCTGCGTCGCGGCGTCGACCTGCTCATCGCCTGCCCCGGACGCCTCGAGGACCTCATCGGCCAGGGCCTGGTCGACCTCGACCGCGTCGAGGTCACCGTGCTCGACGAGGCCGACCACATGTCCGACCTGGGCTTCCTCCCCGCCGTCCGGCGCCTGCTGCGCCGTACGCCCGCGGACTCGCAGCGCCTGCTGTTCTCCGCGACGCTCGACGGCGAGGTCGACCGCATCGTGCGGGAGTTCCTGCACGACCCGGTCACCCACAGCGTCGACCGGGCCAGCGAGCCCGTGCCGGACATGACCCACCACGTGTTCACCGTGCGCAAGGACGACCGCACCGCCGTCGTCCAGGAGCTCGCGGCCGGCCACGGCCGGACCATGTTCTTCACCCGCACCAAGCACTCGGCGCGCCGGCTCTCCCGTCAGCTCACGACGGCGGGCATCCCCGCCGCCGAGCTGCACGGCAACCTCAGCCAGGGCGCGCGGGACCGCAACCTCGGGGCCTTCCGCGACGGCGAGGTCCGCGTCCTGGTGGCCACCGACATCGCCGCGCGCGGCATCCACGTCGACGACGTCGCCCTCGTCGTGCACGTCGACCCGCCGTCGGAACACAAGGCCTACATGCACCGCTCGGGCCGCACCGCGCGTGCCGGCGCGACCGGGGACGTCGTCACGCTCGTGGCGCCCGACCAGCGCGACGACGTCGCGAAGATGACCCGGAAGGCGGGCATCCGGCCCCGCAGCGCCGAGGTCGGCCCGGGCGCGCACGCGATCGCCGAGCTGGTGGGCGAGGCGGCCCCGCGGGTGCGCGTCGAGGAGCGACCCGCCGCGTCCGAGGGCCGGTCGCAGGCCCGGCCCGAGTCGCGGCCGGGTGCGGGCTCCGACTCCGGCCGTCCGCGTCGCCGCGGCGGGCGGGGCGGCCGTGGTGGTGGCGGCGCTCCCGGTGGTGGCACCGGCCGCAGCGGCGGTGGTCGGCCGGGGTCCTCGGCGGCACCGGCCGCACGGGCGGGGGCGGCCAGCCGTCCTCGCCGGTCACGCTGACGCGGCGCCGGCCCTCGAGGAGTCCCGCCGTACTCAACGTATAGCGGGGCGCGGGGCTTGCGGCAAGACCCCGGTCGTCCCGCACCATCACGCGGCCGAGTTCCGACCCGACCTGGGGGTCCGAGTGCCGTTGCGCGGATACGACGAGGAACTGCGTTCCGAGGCGGAGTACATCGCGGGCCTGTACGTCCGGCTCGACGCCGAACGGGCACGGGTGACGTCCGAGTACGACGCCGCGCTGCGCGGGACCGGCGGGACGCCGATGGAACGCGACGTCCAGGTCCGCGCGTCGGCGAAGCAGATGCGCCGGCTCGACGTCGCGGACACCGGGCTGTGCTTCGGCCGGCTGGACTCGCTCACCGGCGAACGGGCCTACATCGGCCGGATCGGGATCCTCGACGAGGAGCACGACTACGAGCCGTTGTTGCTCGACTGGCGGGCCCCGGCGTCGCGGGCGTTCTACGTCGCGACCGGCGCGCATCCCGACGGGGTGCGCCGGCGGCGCCAGTTCCGCTCGCACGGCCGACGGCTGACCGGCTTCACCGACGAGGTGTTGGGACGCCCCGACGCCGGTGACCACCCGGGCGACGAGGCGCTGCTCGCGGCCGTCAACGCCCCCCGCGGCGAGGGCATGCGCGACATCGTCGCGACCATCCAGGCCGAGCAGGACGAGATCATCCGGCTCGACCACCCGGGCGTCACCGTGATCGAGGGCGGCCCGGGCACCGGGAAGACGGTGGTGGCGCTGCACCGCGTCGCCTACCTGCTCTACACCCAGCGCGAGCGCATCGAGCGCCACGGCGTCCTCGTCGTCGGACCCAACCCGGCGTTCCTCGACCACATCGGGCGCGTGCTGCCCTCGCTCGGCGAGTCCGACGTCGTGTTCGCGACGACGGGCGACCTGGTGCCGGGCCTCCACGTCACCGCCGAGGACCCGCCCGACGTCGGGGCGCTCAAGGGCTCCCTCGCGATGCTGGACGTCCTCGCGGCGGCCGTCGCCGACCGGCAACGACTGCCCGAGGACCCGCTGCCGGTCACCCTGGGCGGCGTCGGGCTGTCGATCGACGACGAGACCGCGGCGTGGGCCCGGGACGAGGCGCGCGCGAGCGGGCGCCCCCACAACGAGGCGCGGGCGGTGTTCACCGAGATCGTCACGTACGTCCTCACCGAGCGCGCCATGGGCCGGATCGGCCGGGGCTGGCTCACTCGGGAGGACCGGAAGGCCTGGGACCAGCTGCGCACCGAGCTGCTCCGGGAACTCGCGAACGACGACGCCTTCACCGCCGCGCTCGACGCGCTCTGGCCCGTCCTCGCGCCGGAGACGGTGCTCGCCGAGCTCTACACCTCCCGCGCACGCCTGCGGGCGGCCGGCGCGGACCCGAGGCTGTGGCGAGCGGTCGGCTCCGCCTGGACGGTGTTCGACGTCCCGCTGCTCGACGAGCTGGTCGACCTCCTGGGCCGTGACCCGGCGGGCGCGGTCGACCGGGCCGCCGAGCAGGACCGCGCGGCGCAGGCCGAGTTCGCCACCGCCGTCATGGACGGCATGGCGCTGGACCGCGAGGAGATGGACGAGGACTACGGGCTGGCCGCGCAGGACCTGCTCTACGCCGAGGACCTCGCCGAGCGGTTCGGCGAGCACGACACGCGCGAGCTCGCCGAACGCGCGGCCGCGGACCGGGACTGGACCTACCGCCACGTCGTCGTCGACGAGGCCCAGGAACTGTCGGAGATGGACTGGCGGGTGCTGATGCGCCGCTGCCCGGGCCGGTCGTTCACGGTCGTCGGGGACCTCGCCCAGCGCCGGTCCCCGGCCGGGGCCACGTCGTGGGCGGCGGTGCTCGAGCCGTACGTGCCCGGACGCTGGGTCTACCGCGGCCTGACGGTGAACTACCGGACGCCCGCGGAGATCATGTCCGTCGCCGCCGCGCTGCTCGCCGAGTTCGCCCCCGAGGTCCGGGCGCCGGAGTCGGTCCGTGCGAGCGGGGTCCGGCCGTGGTCCCGGCACGTCACCGCCGAGGAACTGCCCGACGCCGTCGAGGAGTTCGTGCGCGACGAGGCCGGGCGCGAGGGGACGAGCGTGGTGATCGGGCCGGCGGGCGTGGCGGGTGCGGTGCTCCCGTCGGCGACCAAGGGGCTCGAGTTCGACGCCGTCCTCGTCGTGGAGCCCGAACGGATCCTCGAGGACGGCCCGCGCGGGGCCGCCGAGCTCTACGTCGCCCTCACGCGCGCCACTCAGCGCCTCGGCGTCCTGCACCGGGGCCCGCTGCCCTCGGCCCTGACGGGACTCGCGGAGGTCGCCGCGGTGTGACGGGCTAGCGGGGCGTCAGCCGGAACGCCCGCGCGCCGCCGGCCCAGGCGAGGTGCAGGTCGGCCGGGTCCGGCTCGCCGCGGGAGTCCAGCCCGATCTGGTTGAAGCCGGCGAACTGGCGGTTGTCCCGGCACATCGTCGCGTAGACCTCGGTGACGCCGGGCTCGTCGGTGAGGGCGACGACGTCGGCGGTGCGGCGGCGCCCGGCGAGCAGGATCGTCACCGGCTCGCCGGTGCGCAGGTTGCGCCCCCAGGCGAACGGCGTCCCGACCAGGAGGTCCGCGCCGTCGCGGGTGTAGGCGACGGGGACGTCGTAGCGGGTGCCGCTCCTGCGTCCGACGACCTCGATGACCATCAGCCGCCGCCCGACGACGCGATTGAGCAGCGGCACGTGCAGCAGGGCGCGGACGACGCGGTTGACCGCCGTCTGGTTCGACATCGTCTGCGCGCGGGGGGTCGTCATCGGGAGCCTCGATCGATACGTGGGCGTTTCGTTGCTGTCATCGATACGCTAGCGCCTCGATGACGGGGAGGGAACCGGATGACGGAGTCCGTTCGCGCGCCGCTCGGGCGGGGGGAGCACGCCCGACGGCGGGTGCTGCGGGCCGCGCTGGACGTGCTCGCCGACGATGGGATGCCGGGTTTCACCGTCGAGTCGGTGGCCCGCCGGGCCGGCGCTAGCAAGGCCACCGTGTACCGGCACTGGCCGACGGCCTCGGCGTTGCTCGTCGACGCGATGGACGCCGAGTTCCGCCCGGTCCCGGAGGTCGACACCGGTGACCTGCGCGCGGATCTGGTCGCGCTCCTGACGGCGTTCGCGGCCTCGTTCACCGACTCACCCTTCCCGAAGCTCATGGCCGCGTTCACCGACGCCGCGGAGCGCGACCCCGCGCTCGGGGAGATGCACGCGGAGCTGACCCGCCGACGACGGGAGCCGCTCCTGCGGGTGCTGGACGCGGCGCGCGCGCGGGGCGAGCTCGTCGACGACCTCGACGCCGAGCTCGTCGTCGACCTGCTCGCCGCCCCGTTCTTCTACCGGCGGCTCGTCGCGCACCGGCCGATGCCGCCGGAGCTGCCCGGCGCCGTCGTGGATCACGTGCTCGCGGGGGTGCGGACGCAGGGGTAGGGAGGGAGGCTCGACGGGCCGACCTCAGCCCGGTCCCCTCTCGCGGGGGCAGGGCGTTCGTGCGTCGTCGGGCGCGCAGGTGTCGCAATCCTCTGGTCCCACGGCACCAAGCTCGCGCTCGAACGGTTTCGGACGCGCAGCGACCCGGCAACGCTGTGAAGGCTGTAGGGACGCCGACCGGCACCTTGGGGGCCGCGCACACGATCATGGGACGCCATCGCTCGACGGGTCTGCCCCGCGCTCAGCAGGCGGCCCTGCTCGCGACCGGTGCGGTCACCACCTCGCACCGCCGGGGACGGAGCTCGCCGCGGGCCCGCTCGGCCTCGGTGCTCGCCGTCGGGGTCCTCGCGGCCGGCGTGGTGATCACCGCAGTGTCGACGTCGTGGTTCCAGGAGGCCGCACTCCCCGAGTCGAGGGCCGGGGAACCGCCCGCGAAGCCCGACGCCCGGCCCGGCTCGGGTGCGCCGGCTCCGGCCCCCGCCGCCCCGGCGGCCGTCCCGGCACCCGCGCCCCCGGTCTCGGTGTGGCGCGCCGACGACCAGGGCTTCCGGCCCGCCGCCCGGACCACGGTGGGCGCCGCGGCCCCACTCGTGTCCGGCGGCGAGGTGTCGGTGCAGCTCACCGGCCGCGGACAGCGCGGCGAGCTCGAGCCCGACCTCCCCGCCGCGACGGAGGGCGACCAGCACGACCTCTCCTTCCTGCTGCGGCTCGGGCCCGACTTCCCCGTGCACGGGACGGGTCGCCAGGTGATCGCACGGTGGCAGAACGACGGGCCCGGCCCGGCCCCGCTGGAGCTGTGGGTGCGCGACGGCCACCTCGTGCTGCACGGCGGCGAGGGCCATCCCAGTGGGTGGCGTGCGTTCGACCACGCGCTGGGGCCGGTCCGCGCCGGGCAGTGGTGCGGCGTCGGACTCCAGGTGTGCTTCTCCGCCAACCCCGACAAGGGCCACGTCAGCGCGTGGCGGGACGGCGAGCCGGTCCTGACCGAGCACCACCCACGCGGCGGCACGCTCTATCCCGGGCAGCAGAGTCACCTCACGGTGGGACTGCACCGCGACGCGGGCATCGCGGAGCCCGCGACGGTCCACTTCCGCGACCTGCAGGTCGCCCGGACCCACGCCGCGACGCACCCGCCCTCGATCCCGCAGCAGCGGTCCTCGAGCTCGCAGAGCGCGCAGCGCCGGACGGTCGAGCACCGGACGGTCGAGCACCGGACCGTCGAGCACCGAGTGCCGGAGCAGCGGACGACCGAGCAGCCGACCACCGGGCACCGGGTGACCGAGCACCGGGTGACCGAGCACCGGGTGACCGAAAGTCGGGCGACCGAGGGTCGGGCCGCGGAGCACCGCTCGGCAGCACCTCGGCGCGAGGTGCAGCGGTCGAGCGACCACCGGTCGACGGACCACGGGTCGAGCTCGCACGGCTCCGTCCCGCGCAACACGCCGTCGCACGTGACGGCGAGGCAGGGCGGGTCCACGGGCGCGCGCCGGTAGCCCCCGCCCTCGACGCGCTACGGAGCTCCGGCCGACGGATGTCCGACGCCGCCGTCGGCGATCGCGGCGGCCAGCGCCCGGCTCGGCCGCGCGGGGTCGACGCGGCCGGTGCGCTCCTGCGGCAGCTCGGGCACGAAGGGGATCTTCGTGATGGCGTCCTGGTACAGCGTGACCGCCACCGGCAGCGTCACCTGGTCGAACTCCAGCGCGGTCTGCAGACCCTCGAGCTCGGCCCCGCACGCCTCGGCGGCGCTGATCCGGGCGACGGCGTCCTGGCGCTTCACCAGGTTCGCCGCGACGGCCGAGACCACGGAGACGACCAGCGCGGCGAGGCAGAGCACCTGCCACACCAGGCTGCTCCGCGGCAGCGACAGCCCGGCCTGCACGCCGTCGGCGAACCCCGGCCCGCCGAGCGCCGGCCCGGCGGTCAGGACCACCCCGAGGGCGCTCGCGACGATGCTGAGGTTCGCCAGCCGGTTGCCCCGCGGCCGCAGGTCCGCCACGAACTGCGCGATGCTCTCGCGGCGCGCCTGGATCCTCGTCAGGAGCAGGTCGCGTCGGTCGCCGTCCTCGACGGTCATGTCGTCCCCCCTCGATGCCCCCTTCTCACTCTGAGTGAGCGGGACCAGGGCCGCAATAGAACGTTCAGGGGACTGGGTCGTCGATGAGGCGCGTCTCCGGCAAAATCTCCCCGCGCCGATGCATCCGGCCCACCAGTGCACCAACGGCAGCAACGGGTACGGCCCGATGCCACCGCTCTCCCGCGAACTTGTGTGATCTCGACCACTTGGGTTCGACGCCCGCACGCTTCGCGGTACTCCTCGTTTCCTGGGGTGTATGTCCGGCGTCCCGACGACGCCGGACCCGTCACTCAACGCGTCGGACCTCCGGATCGTGAGCCGCCGGTGAGTCGAGGGGGTGGGAGTCGTCGACGACGTCCACTCGGAGCCGGTCGCGCTCCGCCTCCTCCGCCGCCTCGTGCTCCTCGCCGGGCTGCTGGCCGGCCTCTTCCTCGCCGGTCTCGTGCTCGCCGGTCCTGCCCACGCGGCCTCCGGAGAGGGGGGTTCGTCCGACGGCGGCCACTCGACCGGCACGACGCGCTCCGTGGTCCACGCGGTCATCGGCACCACGTCGGCCAAGACGACCTCGGCCACGGCGACTCCGACCAAAGCGTCCACAGCCAAGCCGGCTGCAGCCAAGACGACGTCGACGAAGGCGACCTCAGTCAAGGCCACCGCGGCCAAGGCGACCTCGGCCACGGCGTCTCCGACCACACCGTCCACAGCCAAGCCGGTCGTAGCCAAGGCGACGTCCGTCAAACCGACGTCCGTCAAAGCGACCGCGGCCAAGGCGATCTCGGCCACGGCGACCTCGACGAAGGCGACCCCGGTCACGGCGGTCGCGGGCGACACCGCGTCCGGTCCACTCCGCCGCGTGGCGGCCGGCACGTCCGCGACGGCGGTGCGTATGACGTCGCCGGTCGCAGCTCCCCGGCCCCGTGTCGTCGATCCTGACGCGGTCGTGCCACACCTGGCGCCGCTCGACACGACAGTCGACCGGGCCACCACGGCCGCCGCGATCCCGGCACTCGCCTCGTCCGCGGGCTCGATCGTGGATCGTGCGTCGACCCTCCCGATCGACCTCGGGACCGCCCTGAGCACATCCGGACTCCGCACGGTCCTCGCACCCGTGACCACGGTGACGTCGACGGTGGCCCACGCGGAACCCGCCGTGTCGGCGCTGCTCGCCCCGGTCGTCGCCCTGCCGCGCACCCTCACCCAGCCGGCCGGGCTGATCGGCCGGACCGGTGGCCTCCTCGTCGACACGGTCACCGGGCTGACCGGCACCACCACCGCGCTGACCCGGACGGTGGGCGAGCTCGGCGAAGACGTCCTCGGCGTCCCGCGGGGCGCGCTCGGCGGCCTGGCCGTGCTGAACGGGATCGTCGGGACCGCAGGGCCGACGCCGCCCCCGGACGTCACCCTCGCCCTCGCCCCAGGAACGACCGCGGACCGGCTCCCGGCCGCCACGACACCCGGGCCACCCCTCCTCCTCCCCACCGGGCCCGCCCACGATCCGCTCTCCGGCGAGGTCGCGTCGACGCGGCCGACCGGTCCTGGCTCGGCGGGCGCGGCGTCGCTCACGGTCGACGCCGCTGCGGGTCCCGGGTCCCAGCCCGGGCGTCCCGGCGCGCCCGCTCCCTGGGACCCCGTCGCCCCGGCGGCCCCCGCCGGAACGGCCGGCGCCTCGACGGGCGCCGGCGCGAGCGTCCCGACCGGCATGATGGGCGACCCGCTCGCCCTGCCGGCGATCCTGATCGGCCTCGTGCTGGTCGCCTGTGGCCGCCGGTCGTCGTGGTGGTTCCCCGAGGTCGCCATCGGGCCCGACTGAGGCCTCGACGTCCGCCGTCCCGCGGTGCGCGGGTGGCGGTCGTGCGATGGACGTCTCGGTCAGTTTCTCCGAGGCAGGCCCATCGGCCCGTGCCCGTGAGGTGACGCCTTCCCGCGCGCTCGTCCGGTCGTCGTGACCGGCGCACAGCGCAGCGCGGGCGAGCCGGTCCGGGCGAGGGCCGCCCGTGCGTGCCTGCCTCCAGGGACCGGTCGTCCGGCTCCGAGGTAGTGCGCTGCCCCGGGGTCGGCCGGCCCAGGCGATCACGCGCGGGGCCTCGTCGTCGAGGCACCGCCCGGCGAAGGGCCGTACGAGGGGGCGGCTCATCGCCGGTCGGCGCGGTTGCCGCGGCGCGTGCCCCGCGCGTGATCGTCGCCAGCCCCCGAGCGGCTGCGGGCCCGACGGACCGCCCGCCACCGGACCACCAGACCTTGCTGCGAAAGGCCGTGCGATGCGACACGACATCCTCGTGCGCGTTCCCGTCATCCTCGAGCTCGTGCGCGCCCACCGGCCTCCGGTGCCCGCCCAGGTCGAGCTGCGCTACGCGGGGCAGGACCCCTACGCGGTCTCGCTCGCGTTCCAGACCGTCCACTCCGGCGAGGTCGTGTGGCGGTTCTCGCGCGGGCTCCTCGCCCAGGGCCTGATCGAGGCGGCCGGCGAGGGCGACGTCCGCCTCCGCCCCCTCGACACGCCTGTGCCGGGGAAGGTCGTCGAGATCGAGCTGCGGTGGCCCGGTGGGCGCGCCGTGTTCCACGCCCCCCACGAGGCACTCCGCGGGTACCTGGCCCGCACCCGGGAGGTCATCGCCTTCGGCGCCGAGCACGAGTGGCTCGACCTCGACCACGCCGTCGCGATGCTGCGCCTCGCCCCGCCCCGGTCGCCGAGCAGGGACCGCTTCCACTGCTCGAGCAGCGACGAGTGATCGCCCCGCCTCCTGCGCGACGGCGGGGTGCCCCCGGGGCGCGTGCTCGCCTACCGTGCTCGGGAATCCGATCATCTCCGACGTCGGCGCCGATCGGGTGACGGACCCGACGTCGCGGAAGGACGGACCCGTCGTGCAGGACCCTCACGTGCTGCAGGTGCTGGTGGTCCTGCTCCTGGCCGTGCTGGCCTTCAGCTGGCTCGCCGACCGCCTGCGGATCGCCGCACCGGTCGTGCTGCTGCTCGGCGGCGTGCCGCTCGGGTTCCTGCCGTGGACCGCGGGGACGACCCTGCCGCCCGAGGTCGTCCTGCTCGTGTTCCTCCCGATGCTGCTCTACTGGGAGTCGCTGACGACGTCGCTGCGGGAGATCCGCGCGAACCTACGCGTCGTCGTCCTGGCCGCCGTGCTGCTGGTCGTGGCGACGGCCGCGACGGTCGCCGCGGTCGGTCACGCGTTCGGGCTGTCGTGGCCGGTCGCGTGGGTGCTCGGCGCAGTCGTCGCCCCCACCGACGCCACCGCCACCGCAGCCGTCGCCGGGTCCATGCCGCGCCGGCAGCTGACGATCCTGCGCGCCGAGAGCCTGGTCAACGACGGCACGGCGCTCGTGATCTTCGCGATCGCGGTGTCCGTGGCCACGGGTGAGCAGGCGTTCAGCTGGCCCAGCGCGCTCGCCGAGTTCGCGCTCTCCTACGGCGGTGGGATCGTCGCCGGGCTGCTCGTCGCCTGGCTCGCGACCCTCGGGCGTCGGCTCGTCCACGGCACGGTGGTCGAGAACGGCATCAGCGTCACCAGCCCCTTCCTGGCCTACCTGCTCGCCGAGGAGGTGCACGCGTCCGGCGTGCTCGCCGTGGTGGTGTGCGGCCTGGCGGTGAGCCGGGTCGGTCCGCGCCTCATCGCCGCCCGGACCCGGATGCAGGCCCACGCGTTCTGGCAGGTCACCACGTTCCTGCTCAACGGCGCCCTGTTCGTCCTGGTGGGCATGCAGCTGCGCCCCGCGCTCGCCGGCCTGCGGACCTACTCGGTCGGCGACGCGACCCTCGACGCCGCGCTGGTCGCGGTCACCGTCATCGGCACCCGGTTGGCGTGGCTCTACACCACGCCTTACCTCATCCGGCTCGTCGACCGCCGGCCGAGCCAGCGCCGACGACGGGTCGGCGCCCGGCAGCGCCTGCCCCTCGCCTGGTCGGGGTTCCGCGGCGGGGTCTCCCTCGCCGCCGCCCTCGCGGTGCCCGTCACCCTGGCCGACGGCACGCCCTTCCCGGGCCGTGAGCTGATCATCATCGTCACCTTCGGGGTCATCCTGGTGACGCTGCTCGTGCAGGGACTCACGCTGCCCGCGGTCCTGCGCGTCGCGCGGCTGCCCGAGGACACCGCCGTCGCCGCCGAGGAGCACCTCGCCCACCGACGCGCCCTCGAGGCCGGCCTCGACCGGCTGCCGGAGCTCGCCGCGGACCTGGGCGTCCACGACTCGGTCCACGACCGGGTCCGCGCGGAGTACGAGGAGCGCCTCCGTCACCTCGACCTGCAGCGCCCGCAGGACGACGACGCGGCGGGGACGGCGGGGCAGACCGACGAGCTCGACGAGTACGAACGCCTGCTGGCCGCGGTGCTCGCCGAGAAGCGCGCCGCGGTCGTCGCACTCCGCGACGAAGGAGCCATCGACGACATCGTGCTGACCCACGTCCAGACCGGCCTCGACGCGGAGGAGATACGCCTCGACCGCCGCGCGAGCTCGGAGGGCGACCCACCGGCCCCAGAGCGCTCCTCCGGCTAGGAGGCGGCGGCCCGGTCGACGGCCGGGTCCGGCGCGTCGTCGGACACGTGGTGGCGCAGGTTGCTGCGGAAGTAGAGCAGGATCCCGAGGAAGCACACGGCGGAGACCACGAAGGACCTCTGGAGCGACCCGAGGACGTCCGACACCGCGCCCTGGATCACCGGCACGACGGCGCCGCCGACGATCGCCATCACCAGGATCGCGCCGCCGGTCTCCTGGTAGCGCTTGTCCTGGATGGTGTCGAGGGTCTGCCCGAAGATGGTCGGCCAGCACGGTCCCATCAGCAGGTTGGACGCGATCACCAACCAGATCGCGGACGCGGCCGGCCCGAACGCCGCCCCCAGGAGCAGGACCGCGCCGATGGCGCAGTAGACGACCAGCACCCGGGCGGCGGAGAACCGCGCGATCAGGGCGTTCGCGACGAACTTCCCGACCAGGAAGCAGGAGAAGCCGACGATCATGAAGTTGGTCGCCTGGCGCTCGTTCATGCCGGGATACAGCTCGAGCGCCACCCGGATGGTGAACGACCACACCGCCGTCTGCAGACCGACGTAGAGGAACTGCGCGCCGATGCCCTTGCGGTACTGCGGGATGCGGCCGAGCACGCGAAGGGTCTCCGCCAGGCCGGCCGGCCGTTCCGCGGCCTCGCCCGTCGGCTTGCCCCGCGGGTACTCGGTGACCAGGAACAGCACGAGCAGGCAGACCAGGACGATCAGGATGTACTTGTAGGGGAGCAGAGTGTTCTGCAGCAGGGCCTGGCCGAGCGCGAGCTTCGCCTCGGGCGTCGGTGCGGCGTCCATCTGCGCCTGGATCGAGTCCCCGGTGCTGAAGATGAGGTACTTCCCGAGGATCACGCCCAGCAGGTTCCCGACCGGGGTGAAGGTCTGCGAGATGTTCAGCCGCAACGTCGAGGTCGGGCGCGGGCCGAGCATCGACGAGTAGGTGTTCGCGCTGGTCTCCAGGAAGCTCAGCCCGATCGCGACGGCGAAGATGGCGAACAGGAACATGCCGTACGTCGCGAACGAACTGGCCGGGAAGAACAGCCCGCACCCGATGATGTAGACGGCGAGGCCGATCAGGACGCCGACCTTGTAGGACGTCCGCCGCACGATGCGCGACGCCGGGATGGCGATCAGGAAGTAGCCGCCGTAGAACGCCGACTGGACGAAGGCCGTCGCCGCGTCGGACAGCGTGAAGACGTGCTTGAACTGCGTGATCAGGATGTCGTTCAGCCCGGCGGCGGCGCCCCACATCGGGAACAGCAGCGACAGCAGCACGAATTGGAAGAGGGGCGTCCGGTCCAGGTAGCCGGAATCCAGCTGCCGTGCCGGATTCTTGATCAGCATCCAACCCACCCCCGCGCGCCGGTGCCCGGTCGACTGGGAAGTTAGCCGGGCTACTCGGTGAGCGGCAAGGTCTCCGCCGCGGAGCACGCTGGACGGCCGAACTCGTGGACCTGGATGCTGCACGGCGTGACCACCGGCGCGGGCCTGCGACTCGTCGGGCGCGAGGACGAGCTGCAGGCGCTGGTGGAGCGGGTGGAGGGGGCCCATCTCGGCGGCGTATTGATCGGGCTGATGGGTGAGCCCGGCGTCGGGAAGAGCGCGCTGCAGGCCGGGGTCGCCGCACACGCGCGATCGAACGGCTTCCGCGTGCTCGCCGCGCGGGGCGCCCAGTCCGAGGTGCACCTGCCGTTCGCCGGCCTGCACCAGCTCCTCCGGCCGTTGCTGGGACGCGCGGACCGGCTGCCCGAACGCCAGCGTGACGCCCTGCTCGCCTGTTTCGCGATGAGCGACTCGCCCGTGGTCAACCCGTTCTTCACGTCCCTGGCCGTCCTCGAACTGCTCGTCGACGCGGCGCTCGAGGCGCCGGTGCTCGTGTGTCTCGACGACCTCCACCTGCTGGATCAGCCCACGCTCGACGTGCTCGCCTTCGTCGCTCGCCGCATCGCGGGTGAGCGGGTCGCGCTGGTGTGCGCGGCCCGGAGTGGATCCCTCCCGTTCGCCGACGACGAGACGATCACGTGGATCGAGGTGCAGGGGCTGACGACAGCCGCCTCGACGGCGTTGCTCGCCGCGCAGGCTCCCGACCTGACTCCGGCGCTCCGCGACCGGATCCTCCGCGAGGCCGACGGCAATCCCCTCGCGCTCCTGGAGTTCGCCGTCGCCGTGCAGTCGGGCCGGTGGTCCGGGGCGGACGACGAGCTGCCGATGACGACGCGGCTGGAACGCGCCTTCCTGGCGCGAGCCGGCGACCTCGACGAGGCCGCGCGGGTCGTCGTCGACGTCGCCGCGCTGAACGACGGGGAGGACCTCACCGACGTGCTCGCCGCGGCCGCGACGCTCCACCCCGCCGCGGGCCACCTCGCCGCGGTGGCGCCGGCGTCGCAGCTCGAGCTGCTGACGGTGGTCGGCGACACCTACCGGATCACCCATCCCCTGGTCGGCTCGGCGGTGCGCCAGGCGATGTCGCCCGCCACCCGCCGTCGCGTGCACGCGGCCCTCGCCGACGTCCTGTCCGCGCAGCCGGACCGCGCGATCTGGCACCGGGCCGCCTCGGCTCCGGGGCCCGACGAGCAGATCGCGGCCGGGCTCGAGCGCGCCGCCTCCGAGGCCCGTCACCGTGGCGCGGTGTCCACGGCGGTCACGTGGCTGGAGCGGGCGGCAGCGCTGAGCCCCGACCCCGGCGACCGCGCCGCCCGCCTGCTCGGCGCCGCGGAGATCGGCTACGAGCTGGGCCGCTTCGTGCAGGTGGAGCAGATCACGGCGCGGGTCTCGGGGATGGTCGTCCGGGCCCGCGAGCGGTCACGGCTGGCGTGGCTCGAGGGGGTCTTCCACGACGGGTCGACCAGCGAGCCCGCGGAGATCCGTCACCTGGTCGACCTCGCCCGGCGCGCCACCGAGGACGACGACGCCGACCTCGCGATGCAGCTGTTGTTCGGCGCGTCCCGGAGGGTGTGGTGGCGCGACCCCGGGGAGAGCGTCCGCCACGACGTCGTCCGGGCCGCGCGCGAGGTGCGCCTGTCCGCCGGCGATCCCCGGGTCCTCGCCGTCCTCGGACTCGCGGACTCGCTCGCGCTCGGCCCGGAGATCGTGGGTCACCTGACGCAGTGGCCGGCGGACGCGGGCGGTCGGCCGGATCTCGCCGGGCTGCTCGGCATCGCGGCGTTCGGGGTCGGCGACTTCGGCCTCGCCACCACGTTCCTGTCCGCCCCCGTCCAGCAGCTGCGGGCGGACGGCCGGCTCGGCCTGCTGGCCGAGGCGCTCGCGCTCCGGGCCTGGGCCGAGATCAACCTGGGCGTGTTCGACGGGTCGAGATCGGCCGAGGAGGCCTGGCGGCTCGCCGACGAGACCGGGCAGGCGGTGTGGGCCGCCACCGCACGTGCCGCCGTCGCCGTGATCGACGCCGTGGGCGGCCACTGGGACCTCCGCCACCCCCTGCTCACCGAGGCCGAGGACACCGCCCGCCGGATGCCCAACGCGAGCTCGTCCCTGCTCGCCGGCGTGCAGCTCGCCCGCGGCATCGCCGCACTCGGCGCCGAGCGGCCCGAACCGGCCTACGACGAGCTGCACCGGGTCTTCGTGCGCAACGACCCGGCGCACCAGCGGGTCCAGCAGCTCTGGACCCTGAGCTACCTCGCAGACGCGGCCGTGCACGCCGGGCGGCGCGAGCAGGCATCGGCCCTGCTCGAGGCGGTGGAGCGGTCGGCGGGCAGCGCTCCCACGGCGGGACCGACGATCGCCCTGGAGTACACACGGGCAGTCCTGGCCGACCCCGCCTCGGCCGAGGAGCTCTTCGGAGCGGCCCTCGACGGGGCCGGGCGCGACCTCCCGTGGCACCGCGCCCGCCTCCAGCTCGCCCACGGATCGTGGCTGCGCCGGCAGCGGCGGACCGTCGAGTCCCGCGCCCCGCTCCGCGCCGCCCGCAGCACGTTCGACACCCTCGGCGCCCACAGCTGGGCCCACCGGGCCGACCGCGAGCTCCGGGCGACCGGCGAGCGGGGATGGCGCCCGGCGAGGAGCCCGCGCGAGGAGCTCTCCCCGCAGGAGACCCAGATCGCTGAACTGGCGGCCGAGGGACTGTCCAACCGGGAGATCGCCCAGCGGCTGTTCCTGTCCCACCGCACGGTCGGCTCCCACCTGTACCGGATCTTCCCGAAGCTCGGGGTCACCAGCCGCAGTCAGCTCGCGGCCGTGCTCGTTCCCGCCCGATCGGCAGTCATCCGACGCTAGCGCGCGGCACGGCACCCGCACGTGACCGGTCGTCGCGACTGAAGCCCACCGTCGTCGTCGTGCCTAGCGTTCGAGGCCCTGAACACCGACGGAGGAGACGACCGTGGGCACTCCCGTGCTCTTCATCCATGGCCTCTGGCTGCACGCCTCGTCCTGGGACCCGTGGATCGAGCGGTTCCGCGAGGCGGGCTACGACCCCCAGGCGCCGGGCTGGCCCGGCGACGCCGACACCGTCGAGGCCTCGCGACAGGACCCGGACGCGATCGCCGACCACGGCATCGACGACGTCGTGGCCCACTTTGCGGGGATCGTCGACACGCTCCCGTCCGCCCCGATCCTCGTCGGGCACTCCTTCGGCGGGCTGATCGCCCAGAAGCTCCTGGGGCAGGATCGCGCCCTCGCGGCCGTCGCGATCGACGCCGCGCAGATCAAGGGCGTGCTCCCGGTCCCGCTGTCGGCGCTGCGGGCGACCCTGCCGGTCTTCAAGAACCCCGCCAACAGGCACCGCGCGGTCTCGCTGACCGAGGAACAGTTCCGTTTCGCGTTCGCGAACGCGGTGTCGGAGGACGAGTCGCGAGCGCTGCACGCACGCTGGACGATCCCGGCGCCGGGGCGCCCCCTCTTCGAGGCGGCGTCGGCGAACTTCGATCCCCATTCCCCGGCGAAGATCGACACCGCCAACGAGAACCGCGGCCCGCTCCTGTTGATCGCCAGCGGGAAGGACCACACGGTCCCCGAGTCGGTCACGCGCTCGACGCTGAAGCAGTACCGCCACTCCGAGGCCGTCACCGACATCCACACCTTCCCCGACCGCGGGCACTCCCTGATCATCGACTCCGGGTGGCCGGAGATCGCCGAGTTCTGCCTGACGTGGCTGAAGGAGCACGTCCGATGAGGCTCGACCTCACCGGCCGGACGGCGGTGGTGACCGGCGCCAGCCGCGGCATCGGGTTCGAGATCGCGCAGGCGCTCGTCCGCGAGGGCGCCCAGGTCGCCGCCGGGGCGCTGCACGGCTCCGCGGAGCTGGGTGCGCTCGCCGACGAGAGCGAGATGATCGTCGTCCTCGACGACCTGACGACCGCGGCCGGCACCCAGACGCTCGTCGACGAGGCCGTGGCGCGCTTCGGTGGCATCGACCTGCTGGTCAACAACGTCGGTGGCGTCCACCCCCGCACCGACGGGTTCGTCCACGTCACCGACGCCGACTGGCAGTGGGCGCTCGAGGTGAACCTGATGTCGGCGGTCCGCGCGACGCGCGCCGCCGTCCCCCACCTCGTCCGTCGCGCCCCGTCGGCGATCGTCACCGTCTGCTCCGTCAACGCCGCACTGCCGGACCCCGGCGTCATCGACTACAGCGCCGCGAAGGCCGCGCTGCGCAGCTTCTGCAAGTCGCTCTCGAAGGAGTTGGGGCCCTCGGGGGTCAGGGTCAACACCGTCAGCCCCGGCCCCGTCGAGACCGCGCTCTGGCTCGGAGCCGGGGGCGTGGCCGAGACGATCGGGCAGGCGCACGGCTCGGACCCCGCCGCGGTCAAGGCGGCCGCCGTGGCCGGCACCCCGACCGGACGCTTCACGCACCCGGCCGAGGTCGCCCAGCTCGTGCTGATGCTCGCCTCCGAGACGGCGGGCAACATCACGGGAGCCGACGTCCTGATCGACGGGGGCATGGTGAGCAGCCTGTGAAGGGCGCCGACCTGCAGGATGTCAGCGGCGGGTGATGATCGAGAGCGACACCAGTAGCACGCTCACCTCGGCCGAAGGCGGACGCTCTCCGACGGGCGAGGAGGATCGCCGACATGCCGAGCCACGTCCCACTCACTCTCGACGACTTCGGCAGCTTCACCGTGGGCGGGCGCTACGTCACGATCCGGGACGCGGAGGTGCGACACGTCCAACTCTCCACCGACCTGCCCACGTACG
>NZ_JBVPVA010000525.1:0-1619 GCF_055612215.1 Actinomycetospora sp.
ACGAGCTGCGTCGCGAACGCCTGCGCCGACTGCTCGTACTGCTGCGCCGCCGCCTCGTCACCCTTGGCGCGCGCCTGGTCGGCCATGGTCAGCGCCTGGCGCGCCGAGGCCTGCAGCTTCTCGATGTCGCCGAGCTGGCGGTTCAGCTTCATCTCCAGCTGGCGCTGGTTGCCGATCACCGAGGCGGCCTGCTGCGAGAGCGCCTGGTGCTGGCGCTGCGCGTCCTCGATCGCCTGCTGGATCTGGACCTTGGGGTCCGCGTGCTCGTCGATCTTCGAGGAGAACGCCGCCAGGAAGTACTTCCAGGCCTTCACGAAGGGGTTGGCCATCTGCTCCCGCCCAACTCGTCACCGTCCGCACAGGCCGACCACGCTGACCTGGACTCCTCACCCATCGTGTCAGCTCCCGGCCGCGGCGACCCCCGAGGCACCCCCGCACGTTGGGGATCGGTGATCGCCAGCGACGAGCGGTCGGCCGGTCAGGACGACACCGGGAGGGTCGACACGGCTCAGGCCGCCGAGCGGACCGCGTCGGCCGGCTCGCGGCCGAGCGTCACGATCTCGACGACGCGCAGCTCGCCGGCGGGCTCTCCCGTGCCGTCCTCGAGGTCGCCGAAGGCGCCCGGGTCGTCGTCCGCGACGACGTCGGGCGCGGGGTCCGCCGCGAGGTCGACGACCTCGACCGCGGCCGCGGGGCCCGTCGCGGCCTCACCCTCGGCGGGAGCGGCCTCGGCGTCCTCGCCGGCCGGCTCGGCCGCGCCGAACGCCTCCTCGACCGCCGAGCGCAGCGCCGGGTCCACCCCGACGAGGCGACGCCCGGCGAGGCGGGCGGGCACGCGGGGCGTCTCGGGACGCAGCGAGTCGGCCACGTCGTCGAGCAGCTCGGGCAGCGAGAGCGCCAACGCGTCGCAGATCGCCGCGAGCAGCTCGCTCGACGGCTCCTTGCGCCCACGCTCGATCTCCGACAGGTACCCCAGGCTCACCCGGGCGTCCCGCGAGACGTCCCGCAGGGTCCGCCGGCGCTCGGTGCGGGCGCGGCGGATCGTTCCGCCGATCGCCTCGCGCAACAACAGCGCCATGTCGCACCTCCGCCCTCACCGCACCCCGGACGCGGGAACCAGGTTTCCGGCCCCGCGGGGAGCCCGGCGTCGATGACCGTTCCGACCACGGTACCGACTCCCGCGCCACCACGTCGGCCCGCGCCCCCGCGGTCCGGTCGGGTTCGCCCACGGCGAACAGCCGTGCTCAGCGGGCGGCGGCCCGGCGCAGCCGCACGGCCTGGGCCACGTAGTCGAGTCCCGAGACCACGGTCACGACCACCGCGAGCAGGAACAACGTCGCCACCAGGGGTGCCGCGGCCGGCGGCAGCGGCATGATCGCGAGGCCCAGCGCGAGGGTCTGCAGCGCCGTCTTGAGTTTGCCGCCGCGACTGGCCGGGATCACCCCGTGGCGCAGCACCCAGAAGCGCATCGCGGTGATCCCGAGCTCGCGGACGGCGATCACGATCGTGACCCACCACGCCAGCTCGCCGAGGATCGACAGGCCGACGAGCGCGGCGCCGACGAGGGCCTTGTCGGCGATGGGGTCGGCGATCTTGCCGAAGTCGGTGACCAGGCCCCA
>NZ_JBVPVA010000603.1:0-31435 GCF_055612215.1 Actinomycetospora sp.
ACGATCCGCGAGACGGCGGGCCGGGCCGAGCAGTACCCGGAGTACGCCGCGGCCCTCGAGTCCGCGCTGGTCCGGATCGAGAAGACCACGACGACGCTGCACGCCGCCGGCGACCCCGACGTCACCCTCGCGAACGCGAGCATCTACCTCGAGGCCGTCGGGCACGTCGTCGCGGCGTGGATCTGGCTCGAGCAGCTCCTGGCCGTCGACGACCGCGACGGTGCCGTCGGGGGCGGCGCGTTCGCCGAGGGCAAGCGCGCCGCTGCCCGGTACTTCTTCCGCTACGAGCTGCCGAGGACGGGCCCGCAGTTCGACCTGCTCGACTCGCTCGACACCACGACGCTGGACTGGACGGCCGGCTGAGGGTCGAGCGGGAAGGTCAGCCGACGCCGAGTGCCGCGGCCAGCTTCAGCGGGCCGGCGGCCTCGTCGTGGCGACTCTGGCGCGCCAGCGAGCGGCCCAGCAGCAGCTGCGCGTAACCGTCAGCAGGATTCGCGGCGACGAGCGCCCGCGCCTCCTGCTCGGCCCGCCCGAGCTGCGCGGAGTGGTAGTACGCCCGCGCCAGGAGCAGGCGGGCCGCCGACGCATCGGGCTCCTCGGCGACCAGGTCGGCGAGGACCTGCGCCGCCTCGATCCACTGCCCGAGCTCGGCGTGGTACGTGGCCCGGTCCCAGCAGCGGTCGACCGTCATCTCGGTCATCGGTGTCACCTCCGGAGGAGTTCCTCGAACGACGGGGCGTTCGCGAAGGGGTCGGCGAGGTCGGGTCGACGTGGGCCGGCGGCGGTCACGAGGTCGGCGAGCTCCCCCGCCGCCCGGCTGATGCGCTCGGTGAGCTCGCCGTCCCCGGCACCCCAGTCCTCCGCCGCGGCGAACACGCCGGTCGGGACGACGACGGCCCGCAGGTAGGCGAACACCGGGCGCACGGCGTGCTCGAGGACCAGCGAGTGCCGCGGCGTGCCGGCGGTCGCGCCGATCAGGACCGGGACCCCGACGAGCGCCTTCGGGTCCAGCACGTCGAGGAAGGTCTTGAACAGGCCGCTGTACGACGCGGTGAACACCGGGGTCACCGCGATCACCGCGTCGGCGTGGGTGACCGTCGTGATGGCCTCGGCCAGTGCCGGCGGGGCGAACCCGGTGAGCAGGGTGGACGCCAGGTCGTGGGCGTGCTCGCGCAGCTCGACGACCTCGACGTGCACCTCGTCCCCGCGCTCGCCCACCGCCTCGGACGCGGCCGCGGCCAGCCGGTCGGCCAGCAGCCGCGTCGACGACGGGGTGCCGAGCCCGGCACTGACGACGGCCAGCGTGCGGATGCTCATCGACCCTCCTCGGGTCCAGGAAGTTCAATCTTCAACTTACGACCTCTGCAACGTCGTGGGCGGCGCGAGGATTCCGGTGATCACGAGCACCGGGCGCAGGTCCGGTGCCCGCGCCCCCCTGCCACGCGTGCCCCTCGCGCGCCCTGATATGTCAATCCAGGTTGACGGGAAGCGCAGTGTCATCCTAGGTTGACACGCGTGGTTGATGCGGTGGCGATGGCGACGTCGGCGTCCTCGACGGACCCGGCGGTCGGACTGGCGGCGGTGGCGTCCCTGCGGACGCTCACCGAGTCCCTCGAGGAGCTGCAGGTGGGCCGCGCCCGCCGGTTGGGCTGGTCGTGGCAGCAGATCGCCGACGCGCTCGGCGTCAGCCGCCAGGCGGTGCACAAGAAGTACCGCAGCCACCGAGGACTCATCTGAGGGGGACACCCGTGTTCGAACGATTCACCCGGCCCGCCCGTGCCGTCGTGGTACTGGCCCAGGAGCACGCCCGCATGCTCGGCGCCGAGGAGGTCGGCTCCGTGCACATGCTCATCGGCGCGTGCGAGACCGAGGGGCCCGGCGCCACCCTGCTCGCCGGTCACGGGATCACCGCCGACCAGGTCCGCGACGCGGCCCGGACGGCCGGCGCCGCCTCCCGGCTGCCCGACGCCGAGGCCCTCGCCGGCCTCGGCATCGACCTCGACGAGATCCGCCGCCGGGTCGAGGAGACGTTCGGCCCCGGCGCCCTCGAGGGCACCCGGGCAGCCGCCCGCCGCGCCCGCCGCCGCGCCTGGGGGCACCTGCGCTTCACCCGGGACGCCAAGAAGACGCTCGAGCTCGCCGTGCGCGAGGCCGTCCTGCGCGGCGACGGCTTCATCGGGACCGAGCACCTCGTGCTGGCTTTCCTGCACCCGCAGACCGGGTCGGCGGGCGACCTGCTGCGTGCCCGCGGACTCACCCTCGAGGGTGTACGGGCGGAGCTGGAGGGACCGGGGCGGGCCGCGGGCTGAGCGGCTCGGCGGCAGCCGGCTCGTGCGGGTACGCGCGGTCGTCGCCGGCCGGGCGCCGTTCGGAGCGGCTGACGAGCCCGACCCCGCCGGCGGCCAGCGCGACACCCGCGAGCGCTGCGACGTGCATGGGCTGGCCGAGCAACGGCACCCCGAGCAGCGCGGTCACCGGCGGGACGAGGAAGAGGTAGCTGGTCGCCCCCGCGCCGCTGCGACGCCGCAGGAGGACGAAGAGCAGCAGGAGGCCGCCGACCGAGTTCACGACCGCGAGCCAGACGACCGACCCGACGGCGGTCGCCGTCAGCGGCAGCGCGAACCCGCCGGACGCCGCCGCGAGCGGGACGGAGGTGAGCGTGGCGGCGCTCATCTGGATGGTCGTCGTGGTGCGCAGGTCGGCCGTGACCGGCGCGCGCTTCTGCAGCAGCGTCCCGCCGACGAAGCCCGCGAGGCCGAGGACGACCATCCCGATCCCGGCCGGCCGCGCCCCACCGGACAGCTCCGCGCTGACCGCGACGCCGACCCCCGCGAGGCCGAGCGCCAGCCCCAGCCACCCCACCGACCGGAGCCGCTCGCCGCCCAGCCCGACGGCGGCCAGCGCGATCACGAGGGGACTCGCACTCACGAGCAACGAGGCCAGCCCCGCGGACACCCCCAGCGAGAGGCCGACGTAGACGCCGGCGAACTGCACCGTCTGGAGGAGCACGCCGACCGCGGCGGGCCGGAGCCACTCGGCCGGGCGGCCCGGCCAGGGCGCCCCCGTCGCGAGCGCCACCGTCCCGATGACCACCGTCGCCAGGAGGAAGCGCCAGAAGATGAGGGTGAGCGGCGGGCAGGCGCTCGTCCCCAGATCGCCGACGAGGTAGCCGCTCGCCCACACGAGGACGAAGGCCGTCGCGAGGCCGAGGGCCACGAGCCGCGGGGGGCGCATCCCGGCCGGGATCGCTCCTGGCGACGCGTAACAGCTCGAAGTGTTACCCGGCATGGTGTGACCGTAACAGGCCGACCCGTTACGCTGGAAGCGTGTCCGTCACCCCGGCCCTCCGTTACGACACCGGCGCGGTCTGGCTCGACCTGCTCGCGACCGTGGGCAACGCGTACGGCGACGCGCCCTTCGAGCGCATGTCCACGGTCGGGCTGCTCGGCGAGTGGCTCGAGCACGAAGGCCTCTCGCCCACCGCTGCGCCCGGCCCCGACGACCTCGCGCGGGCTCATGAGCTGCGCGGGATCCTCCGCCCGCTCGGCCTCGCGGCCGCCGCGGGCCGCACGCCGGACCGGGCCGAGGTCGAACGCCTGAACGCCGTCCTCACGCGGGACTCCCCGCTGCAGCTGACGCCGGACCTCACCCTCGCCGCGCCCCCGACGGCGGGCGACGCCCTGGCCCGCATCGCCCGTCAGGCCGCCGAGCACCTCGCCGGCCCGGCCGCGGCCCGACTGCGGACCTGCGACGACCACGACTGCGGCATGCTCTTCGACGACGTCACCGGCCGCCGCCGCTGGTGCTCGGCCGCGATGTGCGGGGTCCGGCACCGGGTGCGGGCCCACCGGGAGCGGACCGGCACAACGGGCTGACGGCGGCCCGCGACCGCACTTCGCGGTCGCGCGGGACGGACGGAGCGTCCGGGACGGACCGTCAGGGGCGGACGACCTGGATCTTCTCCACCCACCACGCATCCTCCAGCAGCCGCGGGCTCACGAGCGCCGAACCGATCTGCTGCTCGGCCCCCGGGACCTGCTCGTGCTTGGGGGACGACCGTGGGGCCGGCACCAGATCGGGACCGGGCGCGCCCCGTCGCCACCACCGGCCGAAGGTCGTCACCGTCTCGCGCAGGAAGATGTCCTCGTAGCGCTCGAGCAGCTCGAGCAGGGCCGCGAACTGCGCCCAGGGTCGTCCGGCCTCCTGCTCCTTGATCAGCTCCACGGCCAGCGCGCGGAGGTCCGGCTCGGGTGGGGATTCGGTCACGAAGATGATCGGCCCCTGGAGGGCGGCTCGGGTGAACGGCAGTCCGTAGGCGGCGGCGACGAACTCCGCGCTCGCGAAGACCGGCCAGCGCGGCGTGGCCTCCCACGACCTGCCCACGAGGTCGGCCTGCTCGAGGATCTCGGTGAGCGCTTCGCTGGACACGAGGGTCCAGTAGTCCCCACCGTGGCGGGCGATCCCGGTGAGGACGGTCTTGCTGAACGAGAACCGTGTCCGACGGATCGTCGGCTCGCGGGTCAGGAGACGACCGAACTCGGCGGCCGCCTCACGCCGCCGCGCGAATCGCGGGTCCTCGGGCGCGTCCGCGGTGCCCGTGCGCCCGACCCGTCCGATGAACACGTCACGCCCGAGCTCTTCGCGGTACCAGGAGAGCGGGTCGAGGCGAACACCCCCGCCGTCGTCCAGCACCAGCAGCCCGCTGTCGCACCGCGCGCTGGCCACCATCCCGTCGCCGCAGGCGATCCCGACGTGGCTCCAGTGGGTGCCGTTCATCGTCGACACGAACTGCTCGAGCCCGTCGTCCGGCGCGGCCAGGATGAACACCAGGTCGCCCGGTCGGATGTCGTCCTCCGACATCTCGTCGAACTCCAGCAGCACCTCGGCAGATTCCCACGAATTCGTCCCCGGGGACATCGCGGGGCGAACCGGAGGAACGCACGATCGGGCCGGATCCCGGTGACACCATCCCCGTCCGGCTCACGGCGGATTCGCCGCGGACGGCGCACCATGGGGTCATGGACGAGGACGCGGAGCGGACACCGGCGCACCGACCGGGTCTCCGGGTCGGCCACGACGAGCGGTCGGCGGCCCTCAAGGCCCTCGACACGCACTTCGAGGCGGGACGGCTCGACGTGACCGAGTACGGCGAGCGCTCCGGCGTCGCCGGGACGGCGACCTACCGGCACGAGCTCGAGGCACTGTTCACCGACCTGCCGGCGCCGCACCCGGAGTTCTCCCCGGTCGTCGGCGCCTCGACGGCCCCGGACCGCGTCGTCGACCACCGGCCGGTGCGGCTGCGCCACCCCGCGATGGCGCTCCTGCCCCTCGTGGCGCTGATCGGCGTGGTGCTCCTCGTCGTCGTCGGCGGCTCACCGGCGGGGCTCGCCTTCTTCCCGATCATCTTCCTGCTCGCCGGCCGCTTCGGTCACCGGCGCTTCTGACGACGCGGCGCTAGGGTCCCCCGGGGCCGCACCGGGGCGGCCCCCGACGACGGGAGGCCACGATGAGCCACGACGTCCACACGGTGATCGACGGGATGTCGTTCACCGAGTGCCCGCGCTGGCACTCCGACCGGCTCTGGTTCGTCGACTTCTACACCCACCGCGTGCACTCGGTCACCGAGGACGGCGCGGACCTGCGCACCGAGGCCGAGGTGCCGCAACAGCCCTCCGGCCTGGGTTGGCTCCCCGACGGTCGGATGCTCGTGGTCTCGCAGCTCGACCGGCGGATCCTGCGCCGCGAGGCGGACGGCTCCCTGGAGACCCACGCCGACCTCTCCGACGTCGTGTCCGCGCAGCTCAACGACATGGTCGTCGACGCCGAGGGCCGGGCCTGGGTGGGCAACTTCGGGTTCGACCTCATGGCCGGTGAGCCGGTGACGCCGACGGCGCTGTACCGCGTCGATCCCGACGGCGGCGTCCACCTGGCCGCGAGCGACCTCTGGTTCCCCAACGGCAGCGTCGTGACCAATGGCGGCCGGACGCTGCTGGTCGACGAGACCCTCGGCAACCGCGTCTCCGCCTTCGACATCGCCGACGACGGCGGGCTCGGCCGGCGCCGCACGTGGGCCTCGTTCGGTGCGCTGCCCTCCGAGAGCGACCAGGAGAAGGCGCTCGCCGAGCTGTCGGTCGCCCCCGACGGCAACGCCCTCGACGCCGAGGGCTGCCTGTGGATCGCCGACGCGCTCGGCGGGCGGGCGATCCGGGTCCGGGAGGGCGGCGAGATCGTCGACGAGGTCTCCCCCGGGACCGGCGTCTTCGCCTGCGGGCTCGGCGGCGCCGACGGGCGCACCCTCTACCTCTGCACCGCCCCGGACTTCCTGGCGCACAACCGCCGCGACGTCCGGGAGGCCGCGATCCTCGGCACGACCGTCGAGGTGCCGGCCGCCTGACCCACGCCCGACGACGCGGCCGGCCCGGGTGGGGAACCCGGAACCGGCCGCGCCGCGCCGTCGTCGGTCAGTCCCGCGCGTCGACGGCCCGCGCCGTCCACAGCGCCCGACCGGCGAGCACCCCGAACACCGCCCACACCGCGAGGGTGACGAGGAAGCCCACCTCGGCGAGGTCGTGCCCGGCCGTGATCAGCACGGCGCCGGCCACCGGCAGCACGATCGTCCACCAGGACAGGACCCGTCCCCGGGCCAGACCGGCCGTGAGCAGCACCGGCCCCAGCGAGAAGCCGATCACCATCGGGATCATCCAGCCCGCGGTCAGCGCCGGCATCGCCTCGGCCTTCTGACCGATCGCCATCGCCGCGTCGGGTCCGAGCGCCGCCGACATCTGCGCGGCGTACCAGTCCTCGACGACCGCACCGGACAGGTTGGCGAAGCCCAGGAAGCCCAGCGCGCCCCCGACGACCGCGAGGACCCGTCCCCGGCGCGAGGCGAGCGCGAGACCCGCGAGGAGCAGGCCGACGGCGAGCGACAGGAAGCCGTAGTGCAGGACGGTCGCGGCGACGTCCGCACCCGCCGGGTCGGCGCCGTAGGCGACGTACATGCCGCGCGGCTCGGGCTCGGTCGAGTGCGGATCGAACACCGTGCTCACGGCGGCGAGGGCGGCGCCGAGCGGCAGCATGATCGCGGCGCCGCGACCCGCGAGGGCGTAGACCCGGCCCGGAGGTGCGGCATCGGAGCGGGACGCGGCTGACGCGGCGGTGCCGGCCACCTCGGAGCGCTGGTGACGCGGGCCGGGGACGGGCGCGTCGGAGGAGGACGGCGAGGGGGTGGTGACGGTCATGGGATCACGCTCCGGGTCTCGGTCACATCGACCCGCACAGCGTCGCGCCCGGCGTCCCCGGTGTCCGTTTCCACGGCGACCCTGGAAGTGTCACGGCCGCGACAGTCCGGCCTCCCGGCTAGGGTCCCGCGCCGTGGAACTGCTCGCCGGGATGTCGGCCGAGGACCGGCGCCAGGTGCTCGCCAGCGGGCGGCGCCGCCGGTTCGCGCCGCGCGAGGTGGTGTTCCACGAGGGCGACCCGGCGGACACGTTCCTGCTGGTCGACGTCGGGCGGATGGCGGTGCGGGCGGCGACCCCGCTCGGGGACACGGTCACGTTCGCCGTCGTGGGCCCGGGCGAGGTGGTCGGCGAGCTGGCGCTGATCGACGACGGGGCGCGGCGCAGCGCGTCGGTCGTCGCGCTCGAGGCCACCGAGGCGTGGTCGTTCACCGCCGAGACCTTCCACCGGCTGCGCCGCACCAACGCCGGGGCGGACGCCTTCGTCCTGCAGACCCTCGCCGCGGACGTCCGGCGCCTGTCGGGGCTGCTCGTCGAGGCGCTCCACCTGCCCGTCGAGACGCGGGTCCTGCGCCGCTTGACCGACCTCGAGCGCCAGTACCGCGACGGCGCGACGCCGACCCGCATCCCGCTCACCCAGGACGAGCTGGCGTCGCTGGCCGGGGCGAGCCGGGCCACCGTCAACCGCGTCCTGCGCGCGGTCGCCGCCGACGGCCTGCTCGAGCTGCGGCGCGGGCGCATCGTCGTGCTCGACGTGGCCGGGCTGGCGAGGCGCGGGTCGGCGGGCTTCTAGCCGCCTCCGGCCCCCAGGCCGACGAGCCCCTTGATCGTCAGGTAGATCCCGGCCGCCCCGAACACCAGCAGGATCAGCGTCCGGCTGTGGCGGCGGGCCCAGTCCTGGACGGCGTCGACGACCGACCGGGTGTGGTCGGGCCGGGTGAGCACGAGGACGAGGACGGCGATCGGGGCGGCGAAGCGCAGCGCGTTGTAGACCACGACCTGGACCACCCCGTTCGCCGGGGACGGGTGCGTGCCCAGGATGGCGACGAGCCCGGCGATGTAGAACAGCCCCGGGAGGTTCGTGACCGCCCCGAGCAGGGCGGCGACGGGGACCGACGGCATCCGGACCCACCGACCGAGGGAGCCGTCCTCGAACGGCAGCCGCCGGCGTGGTCGTCCCTCCGGGCGGTTGCCGATCCGGCCGCTCCAGTAGCCCGCGGTGTAGGACAGCGCACCGATCCCGACGACGAGGTCGGCGATGGACCGTCCCGACGTCGAGGCCGGCTCCCGCGTGCTCGCACCGAGCACGGTGACGACCGCGATCCCCACGGTCAGGCTGACCACGAGCCCCGCGGCGAGGTACGCCCCGAGGAGGCGGCGCGGCTCCCGGGAGACCAGGAAGGTGTAGACGATGGCGAGCGGGGTCGCCCGGACCGCGCTGATCAGGCCGAGCAGCGCGGCTTCGGTGCTCATCGGGCGACCTCCCGGGCCGAGGTCGCGTCGTCGACCGTGGTCCGAGCCGCGCGGGCGGTGTCACCGTACCGAGGGGACCGTTCCCGGGTGCGCGGAGCGCCCCGTGCCGGTCGCGGTCGCGGTGCCCGTCCCGTCGGGCCACCCGTTGTGGTGAACGGGCCACCGGCACCGTGACCGGCAAACGGGTTCCGCGGTTTCACCACACGTCATCCAACGGTTGCTCGGCGTGACTGCCGCGCGACCGGGCTCCCCCCACCTGGAAGGACACGCCCCTGATGGCGACCCTCCGCACCACCGTCCTCACCGCGGCCCTCGTCTCCACCGGCCTCGTCTCCTCCGCCGGGATGGCGATGGCCACCACGCACGGGGACGGCGGCCGCACCGTGCAGGAGGGCCTGGTCAACGTGAGCGACTTCGCCCCCAACACCACGGGCGACCTGTGCAACAACGATGTCCCGGTCAACGCCGCGGGCGTGCAGGTGCCGGTGCAGGACCTCGGACTCGGCCTGCCGCTGCTCTCGAAGGCGGGTACCGGGAACTCGGGGACGAACGCGAAGAGCTGCTCGAACGGGATCGCCGCGCGCAACTGAGCGCCGCCCCGTTCCGCCCGAGGGGCCCCTTCGTTCGGTCGAGCCGAGCGAAGGAGCCCCTCGGTCAGGTCGGACTCAGGCCGCCGCCGGCACCCGGTCCAGGAAGCCCAGCACGCTGGTGACCCGGCCGTCGTCGTCGAGGGTCACCACGTCCGACCCCGCGACGGGGGCCGGACCCTCGGCCGGTCCGAGCTCCCAGGAGAACCGGGCCAGGTGGTGGTGGCCGTCGACGTCGCCGGCGAGCCGGAAGGTGAACCCGGGGAACTGGTCCTGCACGGCGGCGATCAGGCCCGCGATCTGCTCGCGGCCCCGCACCTCGGCGAGCGGGTCGACGTAGCTGCCGTCCGCCGCCCACAGCGCAGCGACCCGCTCCTGCCGGGCCGCCGGGTCGGTCTCGTTCCACGCCGCCAGGTAGCGCTGCGCGACGTCGGTGAACTCGGACATGCTGTCCTCCTCGTGATCGGGTCGATCGGTGTGGGACGCCACGCTGGTCCGCCGCGGGTAGCCGCGTCGATGACCTCCGAGGTCATGGCCCGCGACGACGAGCGCCCCTACCGTCGGCGACCATGACCTCCACGGTGGCCTCGCCCGGCGAGCTGCTGCGCGGCTGGCGGACCCGTCGGCGCCGCAGCCAGATGGACCTCGCGCTCGACGTCGGGGTGTCCACCCGGCACCTGAGCTTCGTCGAGACCGGCCGCTCCCGGGCCAGCCGGGAACTGCTGCTCGACCTGGCCGACCACCTCGAGCTGCCGCTGCGCGAGCGGAACGCGCTGCTGCTGGCCGCGGGATTCGCGCCGATCTACGCCGAGTCCCGGCTCGATTCGGCGTCCCTCGACGCCGTCCGCGGCGCCCTGGGTCACCTGCTCGACGGCCACGAACCGTTCCCGGCGCTCGTGATCGACCGCTGCGGGGACGTCGTCATGAGCAACCGCGCCGTCGCGCCGCTGCTCGGGCTGCTCGACCCCGCGTGGTCGACGCCGCCGGTCAACGTCTACCGGCTGAGCCTGCACCCGCAGGCCCTCGCGCCCCACATCCGCAACCTCGACCAGTGGGCGGGCCACCTCGTGCACCGGCTCGAGCGCCTCGCCGACCTCACCGGGGACCCGCGGCTCACCGCGTTGCTCGCCGAGGTCCGGGGGTACGCCGGCGCCGACGCGACGACCGTCCGCTCCGAGCACGTCGTGCTGCCGCTGCACCTCGCCCACCCCGACGGCGACCTGCGGCTCTACTCGACGATCACCCACTTCGGGGCGGCGTGGGACGTCACCCTCGACGAGCTGTCCATCGAGACCTTCGTGCCCGCCGACGCCTCCACCCGCGCCCTGCTCGACACCTGGATGCGCGACGGCCGCCCGGCGGCCTGAGGCCGTGTACGGGCCCGCGCGGGAGGACTAGCGTCCGACGGGCCACGCTGCTCGTCCCCGGGGGGTCCGATGGTCGGCGGGCCACCGCGCGGGAACACGACGTCGGGCACGCGTGCCGGCCCCTCGTTGCTGTGCCCGGAGCTGGTGGGCCGGGCGGCCGAGGCGGCGGCGCTCGAGGACCGGCTCGCCGCCGCCGTGCGGGGCTCCGGCGGCGTCGTCGTGCTCGTCGGGGAGGCCGGGACCGGCAAGTCCCGGCTCGTCGCGGAGGTGACGACGACCGCGCGCGCGACGGGTGCGACGGTCCTGTGCGGCCGGGCGGTACCGAGTGCCCAGCCGGTCGCCTACCGCCCGCTCGCCGAGGCGCTCCTCGCCGCCGACCGCTCGGCCCCGGACCTGGACGCCCCCGAGCTCGCGGGCTTCCGTGGCCACCTCGGGCGGATCGTGCCGGCCTGGCGGGGTCGGTCCGGACCGAGCGCCGACGACTCCCCCGTGCTGCTCGGCGAGGGCGCGGCCCGCCTGCTGGGCCTGCTCGGTCGCGGCCGGGGCTGCGTGCTCGTCCTGGAGGACCTGCACTGGGCCGACCCTGAGACCCTCGACGCCGTCGACCACCTGGCCGACGCCCTGACCGACGCCCCGGTGCTCTGCCTGTGCACGACCCGCCCCGAGGGCGCGGCCGCCGGGCTCGTGGAGCGGCTGCGACGGCGTGACCCCCGCGCCGCGGTCCCGGTCACGCCCCTCTCCCCCGCCGGGGTCGACGCGATGACGGCCGCGTGCCTGCGGACGCCGATCGTGCCGCCCGAGCTGCGGGCGTTCCTGCGCACCCACAGCGAAGGCCTCCCGTTCCTCGTCGAGGAGCTGCTCGCCGGGCTCGTCGCCTCGGGCGCGCTGCGCCACAGCGGCGGGCACTGGGGCGGTCACGGCGAGATGGTCCCGACGGTGCCCGCGAGCCTGCGGGAATCGATCGGCCGCCGGCTGGCCGCGCTCGACCGCACGGCCCGGCGGGTGGTGGACGCAGCCGCCCTGCTGGGCCGGCGCTTCGACTGGCAGCTCCTGCCCGGCATCGCCGAGGTGGACGGCCGCGACGTGGTGGAGGCGCTGCGGGCCGCGGTGGCCGAGGCGCTCGTCGTCGTCGAGGGGGACGAGTTCTCGTTCCGGCACGCCCTGACCCGGGAGGCCGTGCTCGCCGACATCCTCCCGCCCGACCGCCGCGACCTCGCCCGGCGTGCCTGGCCCGCGATCGAGCGGGCGTACCCCGAGCTGCCGGGCGCGCTGTGCGAGCTGGCGGCCGAGCTCGCCGAGGCCGCCGGGGCGCCCGAGGAGGCCGCGGACCGCCTCACCGAGAGCGCCCGGCGGGCCCTGGGCGGCGGCGCGCTGGTCACCGCCGAAGCCACCGCGCGCCGGGCCCGGCGGATCGCCCCGCCGGAAGGCCCCGCCGCGGTCGCCGCCGACGAGCTGCTCGTCGCGATCCTGGTGGCGGCGGGGAAGCCGACCGACGCGCTCGCCGTCGGCGACGATCTCGCGGACCGGCTCGCCGGCGAGCCGGTCCGTCGCGCCGACCTGCTCGTCGTGCTCGCCCGGGCCGCGCTGGCCGCCGGCGACGTCGCCGCCGCGAGCCGTTACGTCGAGGCCGCGCGGTCGACGGGGCCCGACGACCCGGAGCCCGACGCGGCGCTGGGTGCGCGGATCGACGCCGTCGCGGCCCACGTCGCGCTCGAGGAGGACCGGGTCGAGGACGCGGCCGCGCTGGCCGGGGCGGCCGTGACGGGGGCCGCGGCCACCGGGCAGCCCGCCGTCGAGTGCGAGGCCCTGGAGGTGCTCGGCCGGACCACGGCCGCCACCGGAGCGGCGGACGCGGTGTCCTGGCTGACGCGGGCGGCCGAGGTCGCCGAACGGCACGGCCTCGCCGACCGCCACCTGCGGGCCCGCCAGGAGCTCGCACTGGTGGCTTGGGGGCAGGGCGACCCGGGCGCGCTGCGGGAGACCCGTGAGCTCGCGGAGCGCTACGGGGCGCTGACCACGGTCGCGGTGATGGACCTCAGCCTCGCCGACGTCGCGCTCTCGAACTTCGACACCGCGGGATGCCTCGCGGCGTCACGCGCGTGCCTCGAGGCGAGCCGCCGCTACGGCCTGGCCACCGAGCCGGTCGCGGCGCTGTGGCTCGCGGGCGGACACGCCCTGGCCGACGAACCCGCGGCCATGCGCGCGGCGATCGACGTGGCGTTGGCGCGCGACCCCGACGACCCGCGCATCCTCGGTGACCTCTACGGCCGCGTCCTGATCAAGCACGCCATCGTGGCCGACGACCTCGAGTCCCTGCCGGGTCTGCTCGACACCATGATGGAGCACGTCCGCGTCGCGCCCCCGATGAAGTCGATCTACCCCGGGCGCGCGCTGTGGGCGACCGTCCACGCGATCGACGACGACGACCTCGGCGCGGCCGTCCGCACGGAGTTCGCCCGGTCGACGGCGTCGATCCGGCTGCCCGTGTTCGCGGGGACCCTGACCCTCGTCGACGCCGTAGCACGGGGCCGACGCGGGGACGCCGACGGCGCCACGGCCCTGATGGCGACGGCCCACGCCGAGCTGCGGCGCGCGCCGCTCGGCACCGGCCTCGTCCACGCCCAGCAGCTCCTCGTGGCCCGCGCCGCGGTCCGCGACGGCTGGGGCGAGCCCGCCGCGTGGCTGCGGGAGTGCGAGGCGTTCTTCACCGCCACGGGCCACGAGCGCACCGCCCGACGCTGCCGCACCGAGCTCGCCGCGACGGGCGCCCCGGTCCCCCGCCGGGGCCGGGGCAGCGCCGACGTCCCGGTCGGGCTCCGCGCGCTCGGCGTCACCGGGCGCGAGCTCGACGTCCTGCGCCTCGTGGCCGCCGGTCGCTCGACCCCCGAGATCAGTACGTCGCTGCACCTGTCGACGAAGACGGTCGAGCGCCACCTGAGCAGCCTGTTCGACCGCACCGGGGTGCGGAACCGGGCGGCGCTCGGCGCGCTGGCCCGCGACCACGGCGTGCTGGATGGGTGACGTCGCCGGCCAGATTGGGGGTGCGCACCCCGATCCGACGGCCGCCCCGGGCGGCCACGCTCGACCCATGCAGACAACGGTCCACGAGATCGCGGACGGGGTGTACCGGCTCTCCACGCTGGTCGCCGACGCCGTGCCCGGCGGTCTCACGTTCAACCAGTACCTGATCGACGCCGACGAGCCCATGCTCTTCCACCTCGGTCCACGCCGGATGTTCCCGCTGGTCGCGGACGCGGTCGGGAAGATCCTCCCGATCGAGCGGATCCGGTGGCTCTCCTTCGGCCACGTCGAGGCCGACGAGTGCGGCGCGATGAACGCCTGGCTCGACGCCGTGCCGGGCGCCGAGGTGGTGTTCAACGAGCTCGGCTGCCAGGTCTCGGTCGACGACCTGGCCGACCGTCCCCCGCAGCACATGATCGACGACGGCACCTACGAGCTCGGCGGGCACCACATGCGCGCCCTGCTCACCCCGCACGTTCCGCACGGCTGGGAGGCGCAGGTGCTCTTCGACGAGACCACCCGCACGCTCCTCTGTGGCGACCTCTTCACCCAGGTCGGCGACGGCCCGGCGATCGTGGCCGGCAGCGACCTGGTCGGGCCGGCGATGGCGGCGGAGGACATGTTCGGCGCGACCGCTCTCACGGCGTCGACCGCCCCGACGCTGCGCCGGCTCGCCGCCCTGGAGCCGCGCACCCTCGCCCTCATGCACGGCCCGGCGTTCGCGGGCGACTGCGCCGGCGCCCTCACCGACCTGGCCGACGCCTACGAGGCGCGCCTCGCCGCGCAGACCGAACGGAGCCCCGCGTGAACACCGAGGACCGCACCCCACCCCCGGCCACCGTGACCCGCGTCGAGGACCACCGGCCGATCGGGCGCCCCGAGAGCGTCGCGCTCGCACGCACCGAGACCTCCCGGATGGTCGCGCTGCTCCGCGACCTCCACCCGTCCGACTGGTCGCGCCCCACCGACTGCACCGACTGGGACGTGCGGGACGTGGCCGGCCACGTCCTGGGCATGACCGAGACGTTCACGAGCCTGCCCCTCATGGCCCGCACCATGGTCGGCGCCGGTCGCGCGCAGCAGCGCGGAACGACGTTCATCGACACGATGACGGCCCGCCAGGTCCGGGCCCACGCCGGCCTCACGACCGGCGAACTGATCAGCCGCATGGGCGCCGCCGGACCGGTGCAGGCCCGCTGGCGCGGGAGCCGTCGCCTGCTGCGCGCCGTCCCCATGCCCAACGAGCTGCACGACGGCACCACCGAGACCTGGCGCTTCGCCTTCCTGCTCGACGTGGTCCTCACCCGCGACACCTGGATGCACCGGATCGACGTCGCCACCGCCACCGGCCGCCCGCTCGAGCTCACCGCCGCGCACGACGGCCGCCTCGTCGCCGACGTCGTCGCGGAGTGGGCCCGCCGGCACGGGCAGCCCTTCCGGCTGCACCTGACCGGGCCCGCCGGCGGCGACTTCACCCACGGCGACGCCGGCGAGGAGCTGACCCTCGACGCGGTCGCGTTCTGCCGGACCCTCGCCGGGCGGCTCCCGGGCGAGGGGCTGCTCGCCCAGGAGGTGCCGTTCTGATGGCGATCCGGCGCCTGACCCGCGACGAGGTGACCCGGCACGTCGCCGCGTCACCGCAGGAGGTCTACGACCTCGTCGCCGACGTCACGCGCACCCCCGAGTGGAGCCCGCAGGTCGTCGGCTGCACCTGGGTCGACGGCGCCACCGGACCGGCCGTGGGAGCCCGCTTCGCCGCGCGGAACCGCCTGCGCTGGTTCACCTGGACCAACCGGCCCGTCGTCGACGTCGCGGACCCGGGCCGGGAGTTCGCGTTCACCCGCACCGAGCGCGGCGGCGGCAGCATCCGCTGGCACCACCGGCTGCGACCCGACGGCGAGGGGACCACCGTGGACCACGGCTACGAGGTCCTGGCGCCCGTCCCGCGCGGGCTGCACGTGGTGCTCCGCGTCGCCTTCGGTGTCCGCGACCTCCACGACGACCTGCACGCGAACATGGAGCGGAGCCTCGCCCGGCTCGCCGCGGTCGCGGAGGCGGAGGCGGGCTACCGGGCCCGTTCCTGAGGGTCGGCACCCGCCGAGCCGTCCCGGACGTCGTCCACGCTCGAGCGCTCGCGGCGCCGCTGCTCGCCGTCGGAGTACGTGGCGCGCTCGACCGCGGCGTCGCTGTCCAGGCCGGAGCCGAGCGCGCCCGCGACGGTCGCGAAGGCCGTCGCCAGCCACGCCAGGCGCACGTGGTCGGCGGCGCCCTCCGCGGTCCACGCATCGGTCCCGAACACCGGCGGCTCGAGGAAGAAGAAGGTCGCGACGACGTTGAACGCGAACACCGCGACGACCATCGTCAGCACCCCGACGAGCAGGGTCAGCACGGTCGAAGCGTTGAGCACGGTCGGGTCGTCGTCCCGGCTGACCTGTGACGGCCGGCGCCAGAGGTCGTGCGCGCCGATGATCCAGACGACCATCATGGCGACCGCCGCCACCATCGTGATCACCAGCTTGGTCCAGCTCAGCGTGCTGGCGAGCTGCCACACCGTCGAGGTGATCACCAGGTAGGCGCTGGTGGCGAGGACGGCGGCCAACGCGCTCCGCATCCCGAGCACGAGCCGCCAGGGCCGGTTGGTCAGCACCATGTCGGCCAGCATCCGCACCCGGCCCGGCCGGCTCGGTGCGTCCGGTCGGGAGGACGTCGTCATGGTCACCATCGTCCCGGGATCCGCCGGTTCGCGCCGCGGCGGGGTCGCGCGGCGCGGGGACCGGTCAGAGGCGGGCCGCGCGAACCGCGTCGACCAGGGACGTCGGGGCCCGGCCGAGGAGGTTCTCCAGCGCCGGGCTGTCGGTCTCCAGCTCGCCGCGCGCCGCCGACGCGTCGAGCGAGGCGACGAACTCCGCCGTCGCGCGGTCCATCCCGGCCTCGACGAGCCGGTCGGTGAGCTCGTCGACGGACAGGTCGCGGTAGACGACCGTGGTGCCCGTGACCTCCGTGATCGTCTCGGCGAGCTCGGCCATGGTGAACGACGGCCCACCGAGCTCCCAGTAGCCCTGCTGGTCGGCGATGTCGCCGGTGAGCAGCGAGACGGCGGCCTCGGCGTAGTCCGCCCGCGTGGCCGCGGAGATGCGCCCCTGCCCGGCGGCCCCGACGATCTCGCCGCGCGCGAGGTACTCGTCGAGCCGGCCGGTGTAGTTCTCGGTGTACCAACCGTTGCGAGCCACGGCGAAGGGCAGGCCGGAGCCCTGCAGGACGTCCTCGGTCTCGGCGTGCTTCGGGGCGAGCAGGAGCTCGGTCTCGTCGGCGTGGATCACGCTGGTGTAGACGACCATGCCGACGTCGGCCGCGTCCGCAGCCTCGATCACCGCGGTGTGCTGGCGGACGGCGTTGTCGTTGTCCGGGCTCGAGATGAGCAGCAGCCGCTCGATGCCCTCCAGGGCGGGGCCGAGGGTGTCGGGGCGGTCGTAGTCGGCCTCGCGGACGCCGACCCCGAGGTCGGCCAGGTCCTTGGCCTTCTCGAGGTCGCGGACGAGGGCGAAGACGTTGCCGGCGGGGACGCCGCGACGGAGCAGAGCGTCGACGGCACGGCGCCCCAACTGGCCGGTGGCGCCGGTGACGGCGAAGGACGGGGCGGGGACGACGGGGCTCTCGCTCATGTCGATCAGGATGCCCCGTGCAGCGGCGCGTGACGCCGCCGGGCCCGCCACTCGCTGCGGTGGGCCAGCACGACGGCGCCGGGCCGCATCCGCCCGAACGTCCGCTGGACGTCGGCCACCCGCTCCAGGACCGGGCCACGCTCCCCCGTCGTCGGGCACGTCGCGTACGGGCGGGTCGTCGCGAGCAGGGCGACCCCGGCGCGGTCGAGGGTCGCGGCGAGGAGGTCGGCCGACGCGCAGCGGACGCCGGGCACGACGACCTCGAGCGTCGCGACCCCGTCGACGCGGGTCGTGAGGTGCGCGGGCACGTGGGAGGCGGCCGGGAGGGTCAGCGCCACCGGCCCGCGGGCGAGCCGGTCGTCGAGCGCCGCCGTCAGCTCCGGGAGAGGGACGTCGAGCGCGTCGGGGTCCACCAGGGTGGGCAGGAGGGACCGGGTCGTCGTCACCGCGGGCACCCACGACGCCGGCCGCCCGAGCGCGTGGCGGACCGAGCGCACGACCTCCCCGTCGGGGTGGAAGCTCAGCGCGTAGCCGGGGCCGCTGCCGTGGAAGACCGGGGTGCCGAAGGCGATCGCGGTGGCGGCCAGCGAGCGGTCGGCCGCGTCGTCGAGGACCAGGCGGTGCTCGGCCCAGTCGGTGCGCCAGAAGCGGTCGAGCTCGCGGCGTTCGGTGACGGAGAGGCGGCGGCCGAACACCGTCTCGGCGAGGGCGTAGGCGTCCATCGCGTGCTCCTGGGGCGGGCGGGTGGTGCGGCGCAGCGCGGGGAGGATCCCGGTGACCGCGGAGATCGGGTCGGTCATCACCGAGTCCGTCGTCACGGTCATCGCCGGGCCTCCTCGTCGCTCGCGTGCGGTACGGGAGAACCCTCTCCCGGACCGGCGCGGGCGTCCGTCTCGTGCCCGACCTCCGGTGTGTCACCGAGGCGACACAGCGACGCAGACCTCAGCCGATCGACGCGTCGCGCACACACTTCGGCCCGGACCACGCACGCTTCCCCGCACAGCGACGCGTCGCGCACACACTCCACCCGACCATCCACGCTCCCCGCCAGACCGACGCGTCGCGCACACACTCCCGCCGACCAAGTACGCCACCCGCCAGACCGACGCGTCGCGCACACCTTCGATCGGAACACGCGGACCTGCGCGCGACGCGGCGATTCCCCCAGGCACTCCGCCCGCGCCGGTGGGACGTGTGTGCGACGCGTCGGTTCGCCCACGGCCGCGCGACTGCGCCAGAGGATCGTGTGTGCGACGCGTCGATCTCTCCAGGCGCCTACGCCCGGGCCGACGGACAGTGTGCGCGACGCGTCGGCTTCTCCAGGCGCCTACGCCCGGGCCGGTGGACTGAGTGCGGGCCGCCTCGGTTCGTCCACGGCCGCGCGCCTGCGCCAGCGGACTGTGTGCGCGACGCGCGGAGGACCCGACCTCGGGCCCGGCGATCACGGTCCCGGGAACCACCGCTTGAACCCGGCCGCCGGCTCCGCCTCGCCGTCGAAGGCGACCCGCGGATCGTCGGCGCCCGTCCGTCCGAGCGCGAACCGCAGCACCGCGGTGTCGTCGGTGCCGATCACCGACGCCGTCGGGTCCTCGTCGGGCGCCGACTGCCAGGTGCCGTCGAGGAGCGCGAACCGCAGGTCGACCGTGGGCCCGCGCAGCGCGATCACGGTGCCCTCCGGCGGCGGGGCCTCGCCCCCGGCGCCGGCGAGCACGGGGAAGACCGGCGGGAGCACCGTCGTCGTCGCCCGCACCACGTCCTCGCCCCACGGCTCGTCGCGCCCGCACGCCGCCACGAGGTCGTCGGCGTGCACGCCGGCCTCCATCGTGAACACGCAGAGCCCGAAGGGCGCGGGGATCGCGCCGAAGGGGATGGTCAGCACGGCGTCCGGTGCGAGGTCGGCGGCGTGGCCCAGCTCGGCGTCGAGGTCGGCGACCGAGGCCCGCAGCGCCGCCGCCACCTCACCCGGGCCGCCCGACGGTTCGTGGCCCTCCGCCGTGCCCGGGGTGCCGGTGCGGGCGCGGCGCAGGGCGTCGGCCTCCATGGAGGTGCCCCAGGCGGCGTGGCGGGCGAGGTCGGTGACGGTCCAGCCGGCGCAGCGGGTCGGGGTGCTGTCCGCCGCGTCCCCGAGCCCGTCGAGGGCGTCCAGGGCGCGCCCCCAGTCGCGGGCGACGGCAGCACGGGCCTGCGCGGGGGTGAGCCCCTGGTCGGAGGTCAAGGTCGGTCGTCCTTCCTCGGGACTCGGGGGTCTCGGGGCGCTCGGGGGTTTCAGGCGGGTCGGGCGGAGCCGCGCCCGACGGTGTCGGCCAGGGTCTCGCGGGCCCGGGCGGCGGCCCGCACGGCCCCGGTGGCGTCGTCGATCCGGACCGCGGCCCCGAGGTGGTGCACGGCGGCGTCGTGGTCCCCGGCGGCCCGCGCGGCCAAACCCAGGCCGTGGTCGGCCGCGCCCAGGCAGAGCGCCCCCGACCCGACGACGACCACGTGGCCCGCGAACGGCCGGAGCAGCTCGGCGAGCAGCACGCCCGCGGCCGCGTTCCCGACCGCGTCCGCGGTCTCGGCGGCCTCGCAGAGCAGGAAGGCCCGCGCACCGTCGTGCCCGACGACCGCGAACTCCCCCGCCGCGGCCGCGTCGAGCCGGGCCGCGGCCTCGTCGAGCCGGCCCGCGCGGGCCAGCGCGACCGCGACGTGGACCCACGTGCGTCCCCCGACGAGCTCCGCGACCCGGGTCAGCGTCGGCAGCGCCAGCTCGGGAGTGCCCGCCGCGGTGTGCAGGGTGAGCAGCTGGACGCTGTGGACCTGGCCCGCGTCGCCGTAGTGCCAGCGCTCGCCCTCGCGGCGGAAGTGCTCGACGGCGTCGGCGGCCTCGTCGAGGTCGCCGTGGTGGAGCAGCATCATCGCCCGCCACATCGCGGGGTACCAGAGGTGCAGCGGGCGCCCGAGCCGCAGGGCGAGCGCGCCGGCCTCGTCGACGAGGGCCACGGCGCCCGGGGTCTCCCCCGCCTCGAGCAGGTCGACCATCCGCAGCCGCAGCGCCTCGAACTCGCGCTCCGGATCGCCGGCCGCGCGGGCGGCCGCGAGCAGCTCCTCGGCGGCGCGCAGCCGTTCGGGCAACCGTGCCGGGGCCGCCAGGGCCGGCCGGCGGGCGAGCAGGGCGTAGGCGAGGGCCCCGGCGTCGTCGGCGTGGCGGGCGAGCGCGACGGCCTCGTCCCCGAGCGCACCCGCGGTGGCCTCGTCGCCGCCGTAGCCGTGGGCCCGCGCGGACGCGGCGAGCAGCCGGGCGCGCGTCGCGGGCGCGGACGACGGGACCAGACCGAGGGCGTCGTCGAGCAGCTCCAGCGCCCGGGCACCCCACGTGTCGCGGGGCAGCCGGCTGTCGAACAGGGCGTCCTCGTAGCCGAGCGCGGCCGCGGCCCGCGCGGCGTGGGTGCCCGGGGCGGCGGCGTCGGCGACCTCGGCGAACGCCGCCATCGCCGCGGGCAGGCGCCCGGCGCGGCGCAGCGCCTCCGCCCGGCGCAGCACCCGGTGCGCCCGCTGCTCGGAGGGCCCCGGGTCGGCGGCCACGCCGAGGTCGCGGGCCCGGCCGAAGAGCTCGGCGGCGTGCAGCGGCTCGGACCCGATGGCCGCCTCCCCCGCCTCGGTGAGCCGGGCGGCCGCGCGGCGCGCCAGCTCGTCGCGGGTGAGCCGGCCGTCGACCGGGCCGCCCAGCGCGGGTGCCTCCTCCCACGCGGCGGCGAGGTGGCGACCCGCCTGCTCGGCGGCGCGGGCCGCGCTCGGCCGGTCCGGGGCGTCGAGCCAGTCGGCGAACCGCAGGTGCAGGGCGGCACGCCGGGCGCGGGGCAGGGTCGCGTAGGCGGTGTCGCGCAGCAGGGAGTGGCGGTAGGTGTACGTGGTCGGGTCCACGGGGTCCGGTCGCGGACCGAGGAGCAGACCCGCGCCGGTGAGGTCGCGCAGCGCGCCCTCGGGCTGCGGGCTGCCGAGCTCGGGCAGGGCGGAGGCGGGCAGCCGCACCCCGGTGACCGAGCCGCGGCCGAGCACCTCGCGGGCGGGCGGCGCGAGGGCGTCGAGCTGGCCGAGGTAGATCGCGCGCACGGTGCTGGGGACGGTGAGCGTGCCCGGGTCCCGCGTCGCGCCGCCGGGCAGCGCACCGGAGCGCTCCCACACCCGGAGCAGCTCGACGACGAACAGCGGGTTGCCGCCGGCGGCCGCCTGCAGCTCGGCGAGCACCGCGGGCGGCAGGGTCCCGGGGCCGATCCGGTCGGCGACGAGCTCCGCGACGTCGTCGTCCGAGAGCGGGTCGAGCGTGTGGACCGCGCCGGCGGGGGCCGCCTCGCCCGGGCGGGCGGTGGTGACGACGAGGCGCGGGGTGCGGTGCGGGGACGCCCGTGCGTGCTCGAGGAAGGCGTGCAGGTCCGGGGACGCCAGGTGGACGTCGTCGAGGATCCAGACCGGGGTCGGGCCGCCCGGCTCGCCGTGCGCGTCGAGCACCGCCGTCCACGAGGTCCACAGCTCCGCCGGAGCCCCGTCCGGGTCCTCCCCGGCCAGCAGCGCCGCGGCGTGGCGGGCCGAGAGCGCGGCGCGCGGCCCGGTGTGCCCGTGGCGGGCGAGGCGGTCCGCGAGGTCGTCCCCCTCGGCGCCCGAGGCCCGCAGCAGGGCGGCGACCGGGGCGTAGCCGGGCTCGTCGGCGCGCACCCGGACCAGCCACGCCGGGCCGGTCGCCCGGGCGGCGAACTCCGCGACGAGGCGGCTGCGCCCGACGCCGGGTGGCGCCAGCACGGTGAGCCGCTCGGCCCCGCGGGCGTCGCGGTGGGCGGCGTCGAGGGCCGCGAGGTCGGCCGTCCGGCCGCGGAAGGGCCCGGCGTCGGGCGCCGGGCCGGGCCGCCGCCCCGCGACCCGCCAGGCGCGCACCCGCTCGGCCTTGCCCTTGAGCGCGATCTCGCCGAGCGGGACGAGGTCGAGCGCCCCCTCGACGGCGAGGGCGGTGTCCGGCCCGACGACGACGGTGCCCGGCTCCGCGGCCGTCTGCAGGCGGGCGGCGGTGTTGACCACGTCGCCGGAGAGGCGCCAGCTCCCGTCGGCCGCCCAGGTCACGATGACCTCGCCGGTGTGCACCCCCACCCGCGCCCGCAGCGTCCCGGCCGCCAGCCCGAGCCGCGTCTCGAGCCCGCCGAGCGACTCGACGACGGCGAGCCCGGCGCGGACCGCGGCCCCGGCGTCGTCGGGACGCAGCACCGGCAGGCCGAAGGTGGCCAGCACGGCGTCGCCGATGTACTTCTCGACCTGCCCCCCGGCGGCCGCGACCAGCCCCGCGACCTGGGAGAAGTAGTGCTCCTGGAGCAGGGCGACGTCCTCGGCGTCGAGGTCCTCGACGAGGGAGGTGAACCCGACGAGGTCCACGAACAGCACGTGGACCAGTCGTCGCTCGGCGGGCCGCGGCGGCTCGGGCGTCACACGAGCTCTCTGCGCGCCCACACGGTGGTCATCATCCAGCACTGCGTCCAGTATCCGGGATCGTCGAGGAGCGCGACGGCGGCATCGAGGGTCGCGGCGTCCAGGTGGCCGCCCTCGAGGACCCGGTCGCGCACCTCGGCGAAGAAGAGCTGGAAGTAGCGCGCGCCGCGGTCGGTGCCGCGGATGTTCTGCACCTCGGTGGTGGCCTGCGGCCGCGCGAACCCGAGGTCGGCGACCATCCGGGGCAGGGCCCGTCCGATGAGCCAGTCGACCCCGCTGCCACGACCCCACTCGAGCAGGCCCGTCCACGTCGCGGCCCACACGGCGGGCTCCGTGGTGGGCGCGAGGCTGAAGTCGGGTTCCTGGACCACCAGCCACCCGCCCGGCCGCACGGCGGCCGCCATCCGCGCCAGCACGGCCGGGGCGTGCTCGGCGACCTGGTGCAGCATCGCGCGGCACGTCACCAGGTCGTACGGGCCGGCCGGCAGGTCGTCGACCCGGACGTCGGCCCGCCGGACCGTGAGGTTCTGGGCCGGGACCAGGTCGAGCAGCGTCGTGTCGATGTCGACCGAGGTGACGCTGCCCGTGGACCCGACCTCGTCGCAGAGCCACTCGGCGACGCTGCCGTTGCCGCCGCCCAGCTCCAGGCAGTGCCAGCCGGGCCGGACCCCGAGCGCCGTGATGTGGGCCCGGGTCCAGGGGTCGAGGATCTTCGACATGAGGTCCAGCCGCTGGTACTCGACCGTCGCGGAGTCGTCGAGGATGTAGCGCTGCAGTGGCGGCATCGGTCCTCCCGTCGTGGCCGCCCGGCGTGCAGCCGACGTCACTATCCCCGGGGCGCGGTCACGCCGGAAGGGACGCCGGCCGTCAGCCGGGGGTCCCCGCGATCAGGGCCCGGGCCGCGCGGCGGGCGCGGGTCGCGGTCGGCTCGTCGGTGACGCGGTCGGCGGTGAGGAACCCGTCGGCGTCCAGGGTCCCGTACCCGTGGGCGAGTGCGATGACCTGCTCGAGGAGGCGCAGCGCCCCCTCACCGGCGAGCTCCGCGGCCGGGTCGAGCAGCACCGACATCACGGCGCGCCCGGCGTCGGCGAGGTCGACGTCGCGGACGCCGCGCAGACCCGGGGAGAACACCAGGTCGAACCCGACCCGGTGCTCCGCGACGAACGCCGCGTACGCGCCGGCCGCCCCGGCCAGCCGCTCGGCCGGGTCGGAGAGGCCGGCCACCGCCTCCGTCATGGCGGCGGCCAGCAGCGTGGCCGCGTGGGCCGCGACCGCGGCGAGGAAGGCGTCGCGGTCGGCGAAGTGCCGGTAGGGCGCCGCCGTACTGACGCCGACCCGCCGGGCCACCTCGGCCACCGAGAAGTTCGCCGGCCCACGCTCGGCGATCTGGGCGAGCCCGGCCCCGACCAGCGCCGGGACCAGGTCGCCGTGGTGGTAGCGGCCCCGCCGACGCGGACCTCCGGGCACGGAGCACCCCCTAGATGTGAGAGGGCTGTTACTCTAGTGAGTGATAGCCCTATCGCATCAAGGAGCCGGACATGGATTCACCCGTCGTCGTCATCACCGGCGCCAGCAGCGGGATCGGCGAGGCGACCGCGCGCCACCTCGCCGCCCGGGGCGCCCGGCTGGTGCTCGGGGCACGGCGGACCGACCGCCTCGAGGCGGTCGCGGCGGCGACCGGCGCGACCACCCGCCGCACCGACGTCCGCCGTCGCGAGGACGTGGCGGCGCTGGTCGACCTCGCCGTCGAGACCCACGGCCGGCTCGACGTGATCGTCAACAACGCCGGCGTCGCCCACGTCGAACCGCTGGACACCCTCGCCGTCGAGCACTGGGACGAGATGATCGACGTCAACCTGCGCGGGGTGCTGTACGGGATCGCGGCCGCGCTGCCGGTGTTCCGGCGGCAGGCGTCGGGCCACGTCGTCAACGTCGTGTCCACCTCCGGGTTGCGGATCACCCCCGAGCAGGCGGTCTACGCGGCCACCAAGAACGCGGTGCGGACGCTGTCCGAGGCACTGCGGCAGCAGGCCGGCCCGCACCTGCGGGTCACCGCGGTGTCGCCCGGGATGACGGTCACCGAGCTCGTCACCGCGGCGGCCGACGGACCGGCCGCCGAGGCGACCCGGGCGCGCGTCGCGGAGATCGGCATCCCCGCGGACGCGATCGCCCGCGCGATCGCGTTCGCGATCGAGCAGCCCGCGACCGTCGACGTCGGGGAGATCGTGGTCCGGCCGACGGCGCAGTCCTGACCCGCCGGGGTCAGCGCGAGGCCTTCTTCTTCGGCAGGTAGAGGTCGGTCAGGGTCCCCTCGAACGCCTCGGCGGCCATCCCGACGGTCTCGGAGAGCGTCGGGTGCGGGTGGATGGTGAGCCCGATGTCGGCCGCGGTGGCCGGCGCCATGTGGGCCGGGCTCTCACGCCCTGACGGTTGCGCTGCTCGAGCCGGCCGGTGATGCCGAGGGCGTCGGTCTGACGAGTCTCTTCACGTTGAGGAGGTGTGTGTAGGTGATGTTGTCGGTGGTCGACGTGTTCCCGAAGGTCCCGCAGCCCAGGGTCAACGACGGTGACAGCCCGTTGCCCATCCCGATGCAGCCGGATGCGCCGGAGCTGTTGACCAAGGTGCGACTCGTCGGCATCGCCCGACCGAAGGCGGCCTGTCGGACCGGGTCCTCGGAGTGGACGATCGCGGTGTGGCCTCGGCCTCCGTTGCTCAGGAGACGCCGGCACAGCGTCATGGCCTCGGCGTCGCCGTCGACGGTGAACAGCGAGAGGAGCGGCGCCAACTTCTCGTGCCCGAGGGGACCAGCCGCGTCCGAGGTTGGTACGGGGGCGACGAGCACGCGCGTGTCGGGAGGCACGGTGATGCCGGCGCTGCGGGCCAGAGCGCGGGCCGAACGACCCACCAGAACGCTCGCGAGGCGCCCGTCACGGTCGAAGACCTGGCGTCGTAAGCGACGGCACTCGCCGGCGTCGAGGACGTGGGCACCCTCGCGGGCGATCGCCCGCAGGAGATCGGACCGCACCTCGCGGTCCACGACGAGGTTGTTCTCCGAGCCGCAGATGACGCCGTGGTCGAACGCCTTGCCCGCGACGACGAGGGCTGCCGCCCGAGCCAGGTCGGCGTCCGGGGCGATCCACACCGGGGCGTTGCCCGCGCCCACCCCGATCGCGGGTGTGCCCGAGCTGTACGCCGCCCGGACCAGGGCGGGGCCGCCGGTCGCCAGCACGAGGTCGACCCCCGGGTGTGCCATCAGCCTCGCGGTCGTGGCTCGGTCAGGTGGCCCGGGCAGCACCTGGACGAGGTCCTCGGGAGCACCGTGCCGGCGGAGGACGCCCCGCACGTGCTCGACGGTCCGGGCCGTGACCTGACCCGCGGCCCGGTGGCCGCTCACGATCAACGAGTTGCGCGACTTGATACAGATCAGCGCCTTGAAGACCGTCGTCGCCACCGGGTTCGTCACCGGCATCAGACCGACGACGACACCGACGGGATCCGCGATGCGCAGAATCCCGCGCGTCCGGTCCGCCTCGAAGGCGCCGACGCCAGGACGCCCGATCACGGACGCGGCCACGTCGAGGCTCGCGAAGCGGTTCTTGGACGCCTTGTCGGCGACGTTGCCGATGCCGGTCTCCTCGACCGTGGCGCGCGCGAGCTCCTCGGCGTGCTCGGCGATCCGGCCGGCGACCTGGCCGACGAGCGCGTCGACCTCGTCTTCCGCCCACGCGAGCAGCGCATGCTGTGCGGCGGCGGCGTCGACGGTCAGTCGATCCAGGTCCTGCTGGCAGACGGGGTGGCCCGCCTCGCGGTCTGTGATGGAGACGCGTGGCACGCGGCGCGCGTGCCGCATCCGGTCACGAGCGGCGTGGTGACGGAACATGGGGACTCCCGGCAACAGGGCGAACGATGGGTGGAAGAGGTGATCCCGGCGGCCTGAGAGCCGACGAGGACGTCCTCGACGGCGCCGGTGATGTCGGGGTGGGCGAAGCAGTAGTTGCACGCAAGGGCCGTGTCGGGCCTGAGCCGGTGGCTCTGCAGGAGGAGTGCGGAGGCCCCGCCGAATGTTCGGACGACGTGGTCCTCCGGCACCCGGGTCCCCCAGGGAACGCCGAGGACGTCACCCGTGGCTCGGGCCAGATCGCGGTACCGCGCCGGCTCGGGCGCGACGGCGTTGATCACCCCGGCGTACCCGGGGTCGGAGATCGCATCGACGAGCAGGCCGACGGCGTCCGTGAGGTGGATCCAGGGGAGCCACTGTCTCCCGCTGCCGAGCACCACACCGTGTCCGGCGTCGAACGGCCGGCGAAGAACAGGAAACACACCGCCGTCGGCGCCGAGGACCAGCCCGATCCGCATGATCGCGGACCGGGCCGCCGGCGCGGCGCGGGCTGCGGTGTCCTCCGTCGTCGCGTCGAATCCACCGAAGACCAGATCCCCCTTGGTCGTCGGGGTGGCGAGGAGCTCCTCGCCACGGTGGACGCGGTAGCCGCTCGCGCTGACGAGCACGGGGTCCTGGACCGTGGTGCGTGACAGACCGCGGGCGACGCGGTCGGTGACCTCGAACCGGCTGGAGCGCCCCGCGTCGATGAGCTCCCGGAGCCGTCCGCCGACGTCGAGCACTCGGCCGGCGCGTGCGACGGCGTATTCGAGTTCGGCGCCGATCCCGATCCACCGCCACCGTGGGTGCTGCCCGCGTGCGATCCGGGGGGTGCGGGAGACGCCGACGACCTCCCAGCCCAGGCGGTGCAGCACCCGACACGTGTGCCCCCCGAGCCAGCCGCTCGCTCCCGTCACGACGATCTCGTTGCTCATCGGTCCTCCGTGCGCCTCGGCCGCCGCCGCGATCCCGCACCGGTGGCCGGGCGTGCTACGCGGGTGGACCGTTCCGCTCGGGGGGGTCCACCCGCGAGCGCGCCCTACGCGGTGCCGAGGCCGTCTCGCCAGGCGATGGCCTGTGACTCGGCCGCGATCGCGTCCATCACGTCCATGACCGGCTCCACCTTGAAGGCGAACACTGCCATCGCGGTCGTCAGACCGTGCAGGGCGCCCGGGTCGTCGGTCTCGATGACGGCACAACCACCGAACTCGCCCACCCGCACGACGAATTGGTGGAACACGAGACTGTCCGGCATCTTCCACGCACCGAACACCTCGAGCACGCGCTTCTGCGCCGCCTCGTAGTCGGCGAAGGATCCGCCGGGGCGTTCCCACCACGTCATCACGTACTTCATCGTCGTCCTCCTCGATCGCGTCCTTGCCGGAAAAGCGTCGCGCTCGGGCCCGTGGTGCGGCATCGCGGAAACCATGTAGGTGCTGTGGTCAAAGACCAGGGGTCGGCGACCGGGCGTGACAGGCCGGCGACCATGCGTCGCGTGGCGAGACAAGTGGCGGGAGAAGACGCCCGTTCTGGTCGTCCGCATCGTCCTGAGGATTACGCTGCGTGCATGGCAGGGGGGCACGAATTCGTCGGACGGACCGCAGAGTTGGCTCGGCTCCGCACCCACCTGGCTGCCACCGCGCAGGCGCACGGCCGGTTGGTGCTGATGTGCGGTGAGCCGGGGGTGGGCAAGAGCCGGCTTGCGCAGATGGCCGTGGAGCACGCGCGGACGATGGCCTTCACCGTGGTGTGGGGACGGTGTCTGGAGACCGAGGGCGCGCCGCCGTACTGGCCGTGGATCCAGGCCGTCCGCGCCCTCTCGAGCAGCTCGGACACCCCCGGGGCCGCATCGGCGCACGCCGCCCTGACCGGGGCCTCGCCGGACAGCGACCGCTTCCGACTCTTCGACGCCGTGAGCCAGGTCCTGTTCGACGCCGCCGCGGAGAGGCCCTTGTTGCTGGTGCTCGACGACCTGCACCGCGCCGACGAGGCCTCGCTGGCACTGCTGCGCTTCACGGTCGACGCTGCCGAGGGCCGGGCGCTGGCGTGCCTGGGCACCTATCGCGACACGGAGGTCTCCACCGAGCACCCGATCGCGTCCCTCATCGGTGACGCGGCCGGCGAGGTCGACCTGATCGAACTGCGCGGGCTGGACCGCGAGGAGACGAACGCGTTCGTGCGGCAGGTGACCGGTACCGACGCCCCTCACGACCTCGACCTGCTCCACGCCCGGACCTCGGGCAACCCGTTCTTCCTCCGCGAGGTGCTGTCCCTCGGTGGGAACCCGGACGTCGTACCCACGTCCATCGACGCGGCGACGTGGGCACGTGTGCGCCGCCTGCCGGCGCCCAGTCGGGAGGTGCTCACCCAGGCGGCCGTCCTCGGTCGGGACGTGGACCCGCTGGTGCTGAGCCGCGTCCGCCGCACCTCGGCCGACGAGGTGGCTGCGGCACTCACGGTGGCGGTGACGAGCGGACTGATCAGCGGCCCGGTCGAACAGACCGGTCTCTACCGGTTCGAGCACGTGCTGGTGCAGGAAGCTCTCTACCAGCGGATCGACGCCGCGCAGCGCCTGGTCCTGCACGGACGCGCGCTCGCCGCCCTGGAACCCCACGACGGGGAACCGGGTTACGCCATCTCGATCGCGCACCACGCCCGGCAAGCTGCACATTCCCCGGAAACACGCTGTCACGCCAGGTGGCTCGCTGAACGGGCGGCGGACCACGCCGCGGCGACCTCGGCCGACGCCACCGCCGCGGAGTGGTACCGCGCGGCGCTGTCCCTCTCCGACCCGGCCGGCCCCGGTCGGGTCGGCCTGCTGGTCAAGCTCGGTGGCGCGACCGGTCGAGCGGGCCACCTCGAGGAGGCTCGACACTGCCTCGAGGAGGCCTGGGAGCTGGCCGCCCGGGCGGGCGCGATCGACGAGATGGGTTCGGCAGCCCTCGCGCTCGGCGAGCTCGTCGTCTCCGCCGGAACCGTCGACGCCGGACTGGTACGCATGCTCGAACGGACGCTCGCCCGACTTCCCGACGCCACCCCGACCGCGCTCGACGTCGCTCTCCGGGCCCGACTCGCCACTGAGCTGTACTGGGGCGCGGGCCTCGACAGGTCCCGAGCGCTGGCGCGGGAGATCGTGCGGGACGCCCGGGCGCTCGGCGAGCCGCGGTGTCTCGCCGGCGCCCTCGCCGCCCGCCAGTTCGTCCTGCGAGGTCCCGACGGCCTCGACGAACGCCTCGCCCTGGGCGAGGAGCTCCTCGACCTCTCCCAGGACCTCGAGGACGAAGAACTGGAGCTCAGGGCGCGTCGGGTCCTCGTCCCCGACTGCCTCCAGAACGACCTCGCGCGCGCAGATGCCGAGCTCGACGGGCTCGCCGTCCTCGCCCGGCACAGTGGGCGCCCCTTGGCCCGGTGGTACCTGAACCTCTTCCGTGCGGTCCGGGCCACGATGAGCGGACGCCTCGACGACGCGCTGCACCAGGTCGATGACGCCGAGGCGGAGGGGCTCCGTCTGGGCGTCCAACCCGCTTCGCTCTACGCCACCGGGCAGCGATTCCTGATCCTGCGGCAGGCGGGCCGCGTCGCCGACGCCGAACAGTCGGTGCGCGACCAGGCCGCGCGATGGCCGGTGTTGGTGACCTTCCGGTGTCATCTCGCGCTCCTCCTCGCCGACACCGGACGGAGCAGCGAAGCGCTGGCCCTGCTCGAGGGGCTCGTGGCGCAGCGCTGCGCCGCGATACCCCGGGACTCGCTGTGGACGGCCAGCGTCGCACTACTCGCCGAGACGGCCGCCCGCCTCGGTCACCCCGAACACTGCGCGACACTGCACGACCTCCTTGCTCCCCACACCGGTCGGATCGCCTTCCTCGGGGTGGTCGCGTGGTGGGGTGCGGTGGACCACTACCTCGGTCTGACCGCCGCGGGTCAGGGCCACCACGACCGAGCCCAGGCGTTCTTCCGTTCCGCCCACACCCAGCACGAGGCGTGGCAGGCGACCCCCTTCGTCGCGGCCACCGTCGCCGCGGCGCGGGGCGACACCTGCCGAGATCCACGGCCGCGGCCGAGCGACCGCCTCGCCGATGCCGGAGAGGCGTCGAGGGACGGGCTCACGTCCCGGGAGGCCCAGGTCCTCGAACACCTGGCCGGCGGCGCGAGCAACAAGGAGATCGCCCGCGCACTGAGGTTGAGCGTCCACACGGTCGAGCGCCACGTCGCCAACATCTACGGCAAGATCGGGGCCAGGAACCGTGCGGACGCCACCAGTTATGCGCTACGGCGCGCCACGCCACCGGGTCGTCCGGGCCGGCCGGCAGCTCATGAACCGACCGTGCCGGAGTCGTCCAGGATGTAGGGCGGCTCCGGCGTCATCAGGTCGTCATGATCGCGACGCCTTCTTCTTCGGCAGGTAGAGGTCGGTCAGGGTGCCCTCGAACGCCTCGGCGGCCATCCCGACGGTCTCGGAGAGCGTCGGGTGCGGGTGGATGGTGAGCCCGATGTCGGCCGCGTCGGCGCCCAGCTCGATCGCCAGGGCCGCCTCGGTGATCAGGTCGCCCGCCGACGGCCCGACGATCCCCGCCCCGATGATGCGGTCGGTCTCGGTGTCGAACAGGATCTTCGTGACACCCTCGGAGCGGCCCAGCGAGAGCGACCGCCCGGACGCCGCCCACGGGAACGTCCCCGAGCCGTAGGACAGCCCGCGGGCCTTCGCCTCGGTCTCGGTGACCCCGACCCAGGCGACCTCGGGGTCGGTGTAGGCGACCGAGGGGATGAC
>NZ_JBVPVA010000948.1:0-1535 GCF_055612215.1 Actinomycetospora sp.
ACGTCGTGCTGGTACTGCCCGACCCCGATGGACTTCGGGTCGATCTTGACGAGCTCGGCCAGCGGGTCCTGGAGCCGCCGGGCGATGGAGACCGCGCCGCGGATCGAGACGTCGAGGTCCGGCAGCTCCTTCGAGGCCTCCTCCGACGCCGAGTACACCGACGCGCCCGCCTCGGAGACCATCGCCGGGATGACGCCGGGCGCCGCCTTCGCGAGCTCCTGGGCCAGCTTGTGGGTCTCGCGCGACGCCGTGCCGTTGCCGATCGCGACGAGCTCCACCCCGTGCTGCGCCGCGAGGCGGGTCAGGGTGGCCAGCGAGGCGTCCCACTGGTTGCGCGGGACGTGCGGGTAGATCGTGTCGGTGGCGACGACCTTCCCGGTGCCGTCGACGATCGCGACCTTCACCCCGGTGCGCAGGCCCGGGTCGAGGCCCATCGTCGGGCGGGCACCGGCCGGCGCGGCGAGCAGGAGGTCGCGCAGGTTGCCGGCGAACACCCCGACGGCGCCCTCCTCGGCCACCTCGCGCAGCCGCACACGCAGGTCCACGACGAGCCGGGACGAGATCCGGGTGCGCCAGGCCCAGCGGGCGACGCCGACGAGCCACGGATCCGCCGGCCGCCCCCGGTCCGCGATCCCGGCGGCCGCGGCGACGCGGGCCTCGTAGGCGGAGGTGTCGCCGTCGTCGTCGGCGGAGCACGGGTCGAACGTCAGGGCCAGGACCTCCTCGGACTCGCCGCGCAGCAGCGCGAGGATCCGGTGGGAGGGCAGCTTCGTGAACGGCTCGTCGAAGGCGAAGTAGTCGGAGAACTTCGAGGCCGCCGGGTCCTCGGCCTTGCCCTCGCGGGCCACCGCGACCACGCGCCCGCGGGTCCACATCCGCTCGCGGAGCTCGCCGACGAGGTCGGCGTCCTCGGCGAAGCGCTCGACCAGGATCGCCCGGGCACCCTCGAGCGCGGCGTCGGCGTCGGCCACGCCCCGCTCGGGGTCGACGAAGGCGGCGGCAGCCGCGCGCGGGTCCACCGTCGGGTCCCCGAGCAGGCCGTCGGCGAGGGGCTCGAGGCCGGCCTCGCGGGCGATCATCGCCTTGGTGCGGCGCTTGGGCTTGTAGGGCAGGTAGACGTCCTCGAGGCGGCTCTTGGTCTCGGCGCCGAGGATCTGCGCGTGCAGCTCGTCGGTGAGCTTGCCCTGCTCACGCACCGACTCGAGGACCGCGGTGCGCCGCTCCTCGAGCTCGCGCAGGTACCCGAGGCGCTCGTCCAGGGTGCGCAGCTGGGCGTCGTCCAACCCGCCCGTGGCCTCCTTGCGGTACCGCGCGACGAACGGCACCGTCGCCCCGCCGTCGAGCAGCTCGACCGCGGCGCGCACCTGGTGCTCGCCGACGGCCAGCTCGGTGGCGAGGCGGCGCGGGACGGGCGGCAGTGCGGTGGGCGACGCGGGCGCGGTGGTCACGGGAGCCATGGTGCAACACCGCACCGACACCCACGGCCGGACCCGGCAGCCTCGTCGGGAAACCGGTGTGGCAGCGGTGATCGACGA
>NZ_JBVPVA010001095.1:0-1403 GCF_055612215.1 Actinomycetospora sp.
GCCCCAGCGCGTCGAGCAAGGACGTCGCCTCGTCGAGCAGCTCGAGGTTCGAGGGCCGTCGCTCCCCGGCGTGGTCCTCGAGCCCGACGCGCACGTGCCCGCCACGCTCCAGCGCGAGGCGGGCCAGCCCGCAGCCCACGACGTCGCCGCCCAGCACCGCCACCGACCACGGCAGCCCGCTGGGCTCGAGGATCTCGAGGTACGCGTCGAGGGCCCGCTCGGTCGGCGGCAGCCCGAACTCGAGCGCCCCGCCGAAGTAGAGCTTCACGATCGCGCCCGGCGGCACCCGGCCGTGCCGGTGCAGCGTCAGCGCGGTGCGCAGGAAGCCGGGCTCGAAGACCGAGATGCTCGGGGCCGCCCGCAGCGCTGCCGAGCGCGCGAACATGTACTCGGTGTCGGCGTAGCTGTTCTGGTACGGGCCGGGGGCGGCGGCGTCCGGGACGGTGCCGTCGCTGGTGAGCCCGACGTTGACCGACCCCGGGTCGACGAGCGTCATCCCGCCGAGGCCGCGCCGGGCGAGCGCCTCGACGTGGGCCCACCGCGCCTCGATCGGGATCCCGCGGGCCCCGGCGGCCATCGTCGGGTAGAGCAGGACGTCCGGGCGGGCGGCGACGACGGGCTCCCAGGCCTGCACGTAGGGCTCCACCGCGTGCACCCCGTCGGCGGTGAACATCGGGTCGTCGTGGTGGTTGTGCACGATCGCGGCGCCGGCGTCGAGGCAGGTCAGCGCGTCGCGGGTGATCTCCGCCGGTGACCGCGGCACGTGCGGGTTCCGCTCGCGGGGCGTGGCGCCGTTGAGGGCCACCTCGAGGATCACCGGGTCCGCGTCGGCCGCCATGGTCCGAGCATGGCACGGGGTCGTCCGTCACCCGTTCGGCGGATCGGTGTCCGGAAACCGTGACCCGGAGATCTCCCGAGGCGTTGACGGCACGTATTCGGACGGTCGCGCACAGTGGCAACCGTGGCGACGGTCCGGCGCTCCCCCCACGAGAGGAACTCCCATGACCATGATCCGCAAGGCCGTCCTGTCCGCCGCCCTGATCAGCTCCGGTCTCGTCGCCACCACGGGGATGGCCTTCGCCGGCAGCGAGCACGCCGAGGGCTCGACGACCCAGAAGGGTCTGATCAACTCGAGCGACTTCGCCCCGAACACGACCGGCGACGCCTGCAACAACGACGTCCCGGTGAACGTGCTCGGCGTCCAGGTCCCGGTCCAGGACAACGCGGCGTCGGTCCCGCTCGTTTCCAAGGCGGGCCACGGCAACGCGGCGGGGATCCAGAAGTCCTGCTCGAACCCGATCCACGCCGTCAACTGACGCGCACCGCAGCCGTCACGGGCCCGGTCCCGCACCCTCGGGTGCGGACCGGGCCCGTGGTGTCTGCCCGGACGGGCCGGTGTCCCG
>NZ_JBVPVA010001100.1:0-1659 GCF_055612215.1 Actinomycetospora sp.
GAGGTGCTGCTCGCGCCCGGGGAGGTCGTCGAGTTCGACACGCACCTGCCCCACGCCGTGACCAACCCCGGCCCCGAGCCCGCCGAGATCCTCAACCTCTTCGGACCGCAGGGCGAGCGCGCCCACGTGCGGGGAGCGCCCCGCGCTCGCGAGCGGACCTGACGACCCGCCGCACCGCCCAACACTTAGCCCTTGCGCACAGTATCGCCCCAGCGCAACACTGAGCCTCGTGGCACAGCGTGAAGCAGAGCTCGACGGGGTCCTCGTGGCCCTCGCCGACCCCACCCGCCGGGCCGTCGTCACGCGGCTCGGCCGTGGTCCGGCGACGGTCGGCGATCTCGCCCGACCCTTCCCGATGACCCTCCCCTCGTTCATGAAGCACGTCCGCACGCTGGAGCACCACGGCCTGATCCGGACGAGCAAGTCCGGGCGGGTCCGCACCTGCGAGCTCGACCGGGCCCGGCTGGACGTCGTCGCGCACTGGCTCGACGAGCAGCGGCAGGTCTGGGAGGGCCGCACCGACCGTCTCGAACGGTTCGTCACCGACTCCGAGGAGCACTCGTGAACCCCGACCTCGACCTCACCATCGACCGCGTGATCAAGGCATCGCCGACCGCCGTCTGGAAGGCCTGGACCGACCCCGCCGCGTTCTCCCGCTGGTGGCTCCCCGCCCCTCTGCACTGCCGGGTGGAGCGTCTCGACGTGCGCCCCGGGGGCGGGTTCGTGACGAGCATGAGTGAGGACGGCTCGGTCTTCGTCCCGCACGCGGACGCCTGCTTCCTCCTCGTCGAGGAGGGCCGACGGCTGGTGTTCACCAACGCGGTCGACAGCGCGTGGCGGCCCGCCGCGCCGGCACCGGTGGCCATGACGGCTGAGATCACCCTCGTCGAGCACCCCGACGGCACCGAGTACCGCGCCCTCGTGCGCCACGGCGATCCCGGGTCCCGCGCGCGGCACGAGGAGCTGGGCTTCGAGGACGGCTGGGGCACCGTCGCCGCGCAGCTGGCGGCGGTGGCCGAGGGCGCGTGATCAGCGCAGCGCGGCGCTGACCTCGAGGAACCGGTCGTTCTCCTCGGGCGTGCCGACGGTGACCCGCAGATGCCCCGGGATCCCGACGTCGCGGATCAGCACCCCGGCGTCGAGGTAGGCCTGCCAGGCGGCGTGGGCGTCCTCGAAGCGGTCGGGGAACCCGCCGTAGAGCAGGAAGTTGGCCGTGGACGGAACGACCGAGTAGCCCAGCCCGGCCAGCGCGGCCGCGATCCGGTCCCGCTCCTTCGCGAGGGTGTCGACGAGCGCGAGGGTCTCGTCGGCGTGGCGCAGCGCGGCGAGCGCCGCGGCCTGCGTCAGGGCCGAGAGGTGGTAGGGCAGGCGGACGAGCATGAGGGCGTCGACGACGGCGGGCGCGGCCGCGAGGTAGCCCAGCCGCCCGCCCGCGAACGCGAACGCCTTGGACATGGTGCGGCTCACGACGAGCTTGTGGCCGTGGGTCGCGAGGAGCTCGCACGCGCTCGGGCCCGGGGAGAACTCCACGTAGGCCTCGTCGACGACGACGATCCCCGGCGCGGCGTCCGCGATCGCGGCCAGCTCGGCGAGCTCGATCGACTGACCGGTGGGGTTGTTCGGGGTGGTGACGAACAGGACGTCGGGCCGGCGCTCACG
>NZ_JBVPVA010000004.1:0-4165 GCF_055612215.1 Actinomycetospora sp.
TGTTCGAGACCGTGAGCATCGAGCTCGGGGAGGACGCCGAGGCCGGGATCGGCTGGCTCTTCTTCGACCGGCCGGCCAAGCGCAACGCGATGAACCCGACGCTGAACACCGAGATGATCGCCGCGCTCGACTGGCTCGAGGCCGCCGACGACGTCCGGGTGGTCGTCCTCACCGGCCGCGGCGACGCGTGGTCGGCGGGGATGGATCTGCAGGAGTACTTCCGCGAGGTCGACGCCGCGCCCCCGCACGTCGAGATCCGTGCTCGCCGGGACTCCGCCGAGTGGCAGTGGCGCCGGCTCATCCACTTCCCGAAGCCGACGATCGCCATGGTCAACGGCTGGTGCTTCGGCGGCGCGTTCACCCCGCTGGTGTGCTGCGACCTCGCGATCGCGGCCGAGGACGCCTCGTTCGGGCTGTCCGAGGTCAACTGGGGCATCCCGCCGGGGGGCCTGGTCAGCCGGGCGCTGGCGGAGACGGTCTCGGCCCGGGACGCGCAGTGGTACGTCATGACCGGCGAGCGCTTCGACGGCCGCCAGGCCTCGACGATGCGGCTGGTGAACGAGGCCGTGCCGGGCGACCGGCTGCGGGCGCGCACCGTCGAGGTCGCGAGCCGGCTGGCTGGTATGAACACCCACGTGCTGCGGGCCGCGAAGGTCGGGGTGAAGAAGGTGCGCCAGATGTCGTGGGACACCGCCGAGGACTACCTCTACGCCAAGCTGGACGCCGCCACGGGGCACGACCCTGAGCAGGGCAAGCAGCAGGGGCTCACCCAGTTCCTGGACGCGAAGACCTACCGCCCGGGCCTCGGCGCCTACGAGCGCAGCTGAGCCGCGGGAGCCCTCGTGACCCCGCCGCCCGGCCTCGGCTCCTGGACCGCCCGCCGGGCGCGCGCCACCCCGGAGCGGACCGCCCTCGTCCACGGCGCCGCCCGCCTCACGTACGCGGCGCTCGACGACCGCGTGCGCGCCCTGGCGGCCGGACTCGCGGGGCTCGGCGTCGAGCGCGGCGACCGCGTCGCCTACCTGGGGCCGAACCACCCGGCCTTCGTCGAGACCCTGTTCGCGACGACGGCCCTGGGTGCGGTGTTCGTCCCGCTGAACTCGCGGCTGGCCCCGCAGGAGCACGCGTTCGCGCTCGAGGACACCGGGTCCCGGGTGCTCGTGCACGCACCGGGGTTCGACGAAGCGGCGATCCTGCCACTGGGTGCAGACGACGAGGCTTCGCTGGCACTCGTGGAGGTCGGCGGCTCGTACGAGGACCTGATCACCGGCACCGCGGAGCGTCGGGACCCCGTCGACGTCGACCCCGACGACACCGCGATCCTGCTCTACACCTCCGGGACCACCGGCCGACCCAAGGCGGCGCGGCTCTCGCACGCGAACCTGACCTGGAACGCCCTCAACGTCGTCGTCGACGTCGACCTGGCGCGCGACGAGGTCTGCCTGCTCTCCGCGCCGCTCTTCCACGCGGCGGCGCTGGGGATGACGTGCCTGCCGGTGCTGCTCAAGGGCGGGACGCTGGTGCTGGAGCAGGCCTTCGACGTCGACCGCACGCTCGACCTGGTCCCGGCCGAGGGCGTGACGATCATGTTCGGTGTCCCGACGATGTTCGCGGCGCTGGCCCGAGCGCCCCGCTTCACCGACACCGACCTGTCCAGCGTGCGCTACCTGCTCTGCGGCGGCGCGCCGGTGCCTCCGGCGTTGCTCGAGCGCTACGCGGAGCGGGGGCTGACCTTCCTGCAGGGCTACGGGATGACCGAGGCCGCGCCCGGGGTGCTGCTGCTCGACCGGGAGCACGCCCGGGAGAAGACCGGCACCGCCGGGCGCCCGCACTTCTTCTCCGACGTCCGGCTCGCCGACTCGGGCGAGGTGCTGGTCCGCGGCCCGAACGTCGTCGACGGCTACTGGCGACGCCCCCAGGAGAGCGCCGAGGCGTTCGGATCCGGAGAGCACGCCGACCGGGGATGGTTCCGCACGGGCGACGTCGCGACCGTCGACGCGGACGGCTTCTACCGGATCGTCGACCGCGTCAAGGACCTCTACATCTCGGGCGGGGAGAACGTCTCGCCGGCCGAGGTCGAGGGCGTGCTGACCGCCCACCCGGAGGTCGTCGACGCCGCCGTCGTCGGGGTCCCCGACGAGCGCTGGGGCGAGACCGGGCACGCCTGGGTGGTGCTCGCACCCGGCGCCACCGCGACCCCCGCGGACCTGCTGGCCCACCTCGACGGCCGGCTCGCCCGCTTCAAGCACCCACGCCGTGTGGAGGTCGTCGACGCGTTGCCGCGCAACCCCACGGGGAAGCTGGACAAGGGTGCGCTCCGCGCTCGCACGCCGTAGTCCGCGTCGTCACACGGACTGCTCGCGGGGCGCCGCCACCTCCAGCGACGACCGGGCCCGGTTCAGGTAGTCGCGGAACCGCTCGCGGTCGGCGGCCTCGAACCCCTCGACCATCCGCGCCTCGATCCCGGCCACGGGCTCGTCGAACCGCTCCAGCAGGGCGTGCGCCTCCGGCGTGAGGCTGATCAGCAGCTGACGCCGGTTGTCAGGATTGCGCCGGCGGACGATGAAGCCGCCGCGCTCGAGGGCGGTCACGAGGTCGGCCATGGCCTGCGGGGTGACGAACGAGTTGCGGGCGAGCTCGGCGGAGGTGAGTCCGTCGCGGCGGGCCAGCACGGTCAGCGCGGTGTACTGCAGCGCCGTGACCCCGGAGTCGCGCAGCAGCTCGTCGAGGTGCGCACGGACGACGAGCTCGACCTGCTTCACCGCGTAGAGCAGCGACGGACGTGGTCGCGCCGTGGCGGAGGCCCTCTCGCTCATCCACGGGATGTTCCCATGTCGACCCCGCGTGAAGTCGGACGCGCGCTCGACGGCGCCGCCGGGGAACAATGGGCGGGCTCCCCGGCGTCGCGCCCCGGCCGACGCCTCACCCGTCCGGAAGAGGTGCGACGGTGCCCCTGCTGCGTGCGCTGCTCGACGGCGGCCTCGACGACCCGGAGGCCGTCCGGATCGGGGACACCGCGTTCTCCGGCCCGGAGCTCCTCGGGGCGGCCTCGGTCGTCGCCGACGAGATCGCCGAGCGCTCCGACCCGTCCGCGCCCGTCGCGGTCTCGGCCACGGCGAGCGCGGAGACCGTGGTCGCGATCGTGGGGGCGCTGTTGGCCGGGGCCCCCGTCGTGCCGGTGCCGCCGGACAGCGGCCCGGCCGAGCGCGGGCACGTGCTCGGCGACTCGGGCGCAGCCACGTGGTTCGGCGAGAAGCCGCGCGACGTGACGCTGCCCGGCCGCCGGGTGGATCTCTCGCGGCGGGCCGGGCACGAGGTCCGCGAGGCCGTCGGCGACGGGCCCGCCCTCATCCTCTACACCTCGGGCACCACCGGCTCGCCCAAGGGCGTGCTGCTCTCCGCGGACGCGATGGCCGCGGGCCTCGACGGGCTCGCCGAGGCCTGGGACTGGACCGCCGCCGACACCCTCGCCCACGGCCTGCCGATGTTCCACGTCCACGGCCTGGTGCTCGGGGTGTTCGGGGCCCTGCGGATCGGGTCGCGGCTGGTGCACACCGTGAAGCCGACGCCCGCGAACTACGCGCGGGCGGTCGCCGAGCACGGCGGCTCACTGCTGTTCGGGGTGCCGACGGTGTGGTCGCGGATCGCCGACGACCCGGCGTCCGCGGCCGCGCTGACCGAGGCCCGCCTGCTGGTGTCCGGGTCCGCGCCGCTGCCCGTGCCGGTGTTCGAGCGCGTCCGGGAGCTCACCGGCCAGGCACCGCTGGAGCGCTACGGCATAAGCGAGACGATGATCACGCTCGCGGTGCGGGCCGACGGCGAGCGCCGTCCGGGCTGGGTCGGGGTGCCGGTGGCCGGTGTCGAGACCCGGCTGCGGGCCGTCGTCGACGGTCCCGATGGCGAGCCGGAGACCACCGACGAGGACGTCCCGGCCGACGGGGAGTCGATCGGCGAGCTCCAGGTCCGCGGCGCCTGCCTGTTCGACGGCTACCTCAACCGCCCCGAGGCGACCGCCGAGACCTGGACCGCCGACGGGTGGTTCCGCACCGGGGACGCCGCCGTCGTCGACGCCGGGGGCTACCACCGCATCGTCGGGCGCCGCTCGGTCGACCTCATCAAGTCCGGGGGCTACCGGATCGGCGCGGGCGAGGTGGAGACCGCGCTG
>NZ_JBVPVA010000070.1:0-4880 GCF_055612215.1 Actinomycetospora sp.
AGTCCTCGCCGCGCAGCGCGGTGATCTGGATGCCGCCGCCGACGGTCACGAGGAAGTAGAGCGCCTGGGTCAGCACCAGGTAGGCCAGGACCGCGCCGGCGAGGAAGAGCACGGTGCCGGTGCCGATGAACACCCGCGCGAACTTCCGCTCGTGGGCGTGCAGGCCCGGTGTGATGAAGCCCCACAGCTGGGAGAGCCACACCGGGCTCGCCAGCACGACCCCGGCCGCCACCCCCACCTTGATCAACAGCGCGAGCTGCTCGAACGGCGCGAACGCCACGAGCTGGCACTGGTTCGGGTTGCCGAGGGTCAGCCGCGCGCTCGGGGGGAGCCGGCAGTAGGGCTCGGTGAGCAGCTGCCCCAGCGAGGGCAGGCCGAAGATCCGGGTCTGGTACCAGACCACGCCGATGATCGTCCCGACGACGACCGCGATGACCCCGATCATGAGGCGCCGGCGCAGCTCGTGGATGTGCTCGAGCAGCGTCATCGTCCCGTCGGGGTTGCCCTGACGCGGGCGCAGCCAGCGGGGGACCCGCATCCACGACGGTCGTGCCACAACGGGAGAGCCTACGGGCGCCGCGTGTCGCGCCGGTGATCTGCCCGGGACTCGTCTAGGGCTGGAGGCGCAGGCGGGTGAGCAGGGCCCGGTGATCGCTGCCGGGCACCGCGATCACCTCGGTCGAGCGGGCCCGCGGCCCCGTCGCGTCGGCACCCGGGCGGGTGAGCACGTGGTCGATCTGGGCGCCGAACCAGCGGGGGAAGCCCGAGTGCCAGGTGGGCACGAGCGACTCCCCGGTCGCCGTCGCCGCGTCCGTGCAGCCCGCGGTGCCGGTGCGGAACGCGGAGTGATCGGGGGTGGCGTTGAAGTCGCCGACGATCATGGCCGGCGTCGGGTCGCCACCCGGGGCGCACCACTGCGCCAGCCCCTCGAGCTCGCCGGGCCAGTACCGGACCCAGCTCGGCACGATCGACACCAGGTGCACCGCCACCAGTCGCGTCGGGCCGAGGATGCCGCCGGTCACCTCCGCCCACGGGTAGCGGGTGTCGCCGTCCAGCGGGCGGGCCGTCACGGCCCCGGCGCGCGGCGCGGCGGCCACGACGATGCCGCGCACGTCGGGTGCGCCCGGCGGGACGTTCGTCCACGTGCGGTACTCCGGCAGCAGGGCGGCGAGCCGGGCCCGCATCCGTTCCCCGGACTCGGGGAGCACGACCAGGTCGGCGTGCTGCGCGCGGGCCAGGTCGGCGATCGTGCGCACGTCGGCGTGCCCCTCGAAGGCGTTGAGCTCCAGCACGGTCAGCTGGGTGCCGCCGGGCGGTGGCGCGGGCCGCGCGACCGCCCGCGGCACGACGAGCGCGCCGGCGACGACCGCCACGACGAGGGCGGGCACGAGGAGCGGCCACCAGCGTCGCCGGAGCACGAGCAGCACGAGCGCGACGACGCCGATCCCGACCGCGAGGTCGGGGCGCAGGGCCGCAAACACCGCGAACGGCAGCACGCGGTCCAGACCGAGGCGGTCCGGGAGGAGGACGACGACCGCCAGGACGGTCGAGACCGCGAGCAGGACCCCGACCGGCACCCGGCGAGGACTGCTCCCCGGGCTCCCGGTGGACCGGGCGCGCGGGAGCCGCCCGGTGGTCGTCATCGATCCAGCCTAGGTCGGCCCCGTCTGGTCCCCGTGGGACGTCACCCGCCGCGGCCGCCGGAGTGACCGGGCTCTCCACCGCCGATCGGGACCGAACGGACCGACGGGACGCCCGTCGCGGGGACACGCCGGGGAGTGACCGCTCGGCGCCGGTGCGGGGGCGTTCGCAGCGCCCGGAGGTCCGAGCTGAGAGCGTTCCGGAGCCGTTCGGTCACCGATCGCTCCTCCCGGGGCCGTCTACTGGTCCGGACGGCGGAACCGGACGACCGGTGGGCGCCCCGTGGTCGCCCGTGATCGCGAGGGGCACGGGGGACTCTCAGGTTGGCTCCACGGGGATGCGGAGGCCCCTAACTTCCTCGCCGATGAACACGACGGACGTCTCCTCGGGCTCGGCCCCGGTGAGCCGTGCGGGCCTCCTCCGGGTCGGCCTGCACCTGCTCCTCGCGGCGCTCCCCCTGCTCGCGATCTCGGCGCACGTCTTCGGCCTGATCACCATGAACTGGTCCGCGGCGCTGCTGGTCGTCCCCCTCGCCACGGCGATCGTCGCGCTGACGGTCTTCGCGCCCCACCCCGAGGAGCGCGTCATCCTCCACGGGTTCGTGTGGGGGATGGTCGCCTGCGCGCTCTACGACGTCTTCCGCCTCGACACGGTCTACATGCTCGGGTGGTGGGCGGACTTCATCCCCACGATGGGGACCTGGATCATCGGGGACGGCGCGTCGCACACGGCCGGCGCCTGGGTGGGCTACCTCTGGCGCTACCTCGGTGACGGCGGCGGCATCGGCGTCACGTTCTTCGTCGGCGCGGCGTTCCTCGGCCTGCACCGCCGGCCCCCGAAGCAGGTGGTGGGGGCGGCCGTCGCCTTCGCGGTGTTCCCGGTGTGGGCCGGCCTGATCGCGACGGTGTGGCTCGCGCCGCGCGGCCAGTCGATGATGTTCCCGCTGACGCCGGTGACCGTCACCCTGTCGCTGATCGGCCACCTGATCTTCGGGCTCATCATGGGGCTCGGCTTCGTGCGGACGCGGTCGGCTCAGCGGTTCTGGCCGTGGGCGCCGCTGCGCCGCGGCGACCTCGTGGCCGCGCTGGCCGGCGACGCGGCGGCGGATTCTCGACCGGTGCTCCCCCCGGCCGAGCGTCCGTTCGCCGAGCCGCCGCCGGCGCCGCCGCGGGAGCGGGTCGCGCCGCGCCACCCGTCCGGCCCGCTGCCCGCCGCGTCGGGGATCCCCGCCGCGTCCGGTCCGCTGCCGGCGACGACGGGGTCCGGCCCGCTGCCGCGCCAGGACCGGCCGGGCCCCGCGCACCCCTCGGGGCCGCTGCCGCGCCAGGAGCGGGTCGGCGCGGGGCACCCGTCGGGCCCGCTGCCCACCGCGACGGGCTCCGACCCGGCGACGGGGCGCACCCGCACCGCCACCCCGCCCGCCGGACAGACCCTCGACCCCGAGACGTGGGCGCTCTGGCAGCGCCAGCTCGCGACGACGATCAAGGGTCGTCGCACCCACCGCTGGCGCTGATCCGCGGGGCGACACGGCCCGCCACGTGCGGCTCACCGCGCGGACGCGACGATGGAGGGGTGATTCCCCGGTTCGTCGCGCTGCTCTCCGTCCTCGGTGCCCTCGCCCTCCTGTCCGGCTGCGCGCAGACCGGGCCCACCCCGGGGCGTCCGCCCGCGGAGATCGTGCGTGAGGCCGTCGTCGCCACCGCGGCCGCCGGTCCCTCGCACGCCACCGTCGCCGGGCAGACCGCGGTCGCCGGCCAGGTCATCCCGCTCGACGGCCGGGGCGTGGTCGACCCCGCCCACGCGACCGCCGACCTGACCCTGCAGGTGCCCTCGCTCGGGGCGGTGCGCGTCGTGTTCAGCGGCGGCACGCTGGCCGCGCAGGTCCCGCCGGCCGCGGCCGGGGTGCTCGGCGCCGTGTCGGGCGGCAAGCAGTGGGTCTCGGTGGACGTGAACCGGCTCGCCCAGTCCGGCTACGGCGCCCCGCTCGGCGCCTTCGGCGTGGGCACGACCGGGAACCCGGCCCAGCAGCTGGGCTACCTGCGCGCGATCAGCGACACCACCCGCGTGGTCGGGCCCGAGCCGATCGACGGGGTGCCCACGACCCACTACGCCGGTGCGGTCGACCTCGACAAGGTCCCGGCCGCCGACGACCCCGCGACGAAGCCCGCCGTCGACCGGCTCAAGGCGCAGATCGGCTCACCCCTGCTCCCCGTCGACGTGTGGGTGGACGGCAGCGGGAAGCTCAAGCGCGTCGGCCAGACCGTCACTGTCCCCGCCGCACCGGGTGGGCCGGCCGGTCCGCCCACCACGAGCACCACCACGCTCACCCTGTCCGACGTCGGGTCCGCGCCCGCCGTCGTGCCCCCGCCGGCCGACCAGGTCGCCGACGTCTCGTCCCTGCTGCCCCGCTAGGTCACGAGACGGTGTGCACCGTGCACAGCACACCCCGGTGATCGGTTCCCGGCACCTCGACCACGTCGAACCCGTCGACCCCCACCCCGCCCCCGACGAGCACGTGGTCGAGCTGGGCCCCGAGCCAGCGCGGGGTGGCGGTCGGCCACGTGGCGAGCAGGCCCTTCCCGGCCGCGTCGCCGGCGTCCGTGCAGCCCGCGGTGCCCGCACTGAAGGCGGCGAGGTCCGCGGTCGAGTTCAGGTCGCCGAGGACGGCGGCCGGCCCGGCGGCGGGCCCGCACCAGCGCTGCAGCGAGGCGAGCTCGCTGGCCCAGGCGCCGACGAGCGTCGGGACCGGGGCGGCCAGGTGCGCCCCGACCAGCCGGGTGCGGCCGAGGGCGCCCCCGGAGAGCTGCAGCCAGGGGAAGCTGACGTCACGGACGACGTCGGCGCGCACGGCACCGAGCGACGGGCCGGCGAGGATCGTCGAGCCCTCGACGTCGGCCTGGGCGGCCGACGTCGACGACCACGAGCGGTAGCCCAGGTCGGCGACCAGCGGGGCCAGCCGGGCGCGGTACGGCTCCCCGGCCTCGGGGAGCACGACGACGTCGGGGCGGCGCAGGTGCAGCAGCCGGGAGAGCGCCTCGACGTCGGCGCTCCCGCGGTCGACGTTCTGGACCATGACGACGAGGTCCGGCCCCGAGTCGGGCCCGGGGCCGTCGGGGACCACCCGCGGCAGCAGGCCCGCGACGGACACCGCGGCGATCACCAGGACCGGCACCACCGTCGGCCACCAGCGTGCCCGCACCGCGAGGGCGAGCAGGGCGAGGACCACCACGAGGATCGTC
>NZ_JBVPVA010000445.1:0-5616 GCF_055612215.1 Actinomycetospora sp.
CTCGCCGAGCAGCGTGCCCCGGGCGGCGAACAGCTGGCCGGGCTCGACGGTGCCGAACCCGTGCCGCGCCAGGACCCGGACGACGCTGACGGGCGCCGCCGGGTCGTCTCCCCCGGCCAGGACCTCACTCAGCGGACTCACACCACCAGGGTAGGCGGTGGCCACGAGGGGGACGACGATGTGGCCGTGGCGGCGAACGGCAGCGGGCGACCCAACCGCGTCGCGCCGGACGGGTCCACCCATGCCGTCGCCGATCGCGGCGGGTTCTGGGGCAACCGGGGCCGGCTGCTGGACGCCCAGGGCTCGGTGGCACGCCATCACCTCGGTCGCAACTGGATCGTCTGTGTGCTCGAGTTCCACGGCCGGCACCGCACGCAGTGGCAGCCGAACCGCCTCACCGAGCTGTACTTCCTCGACGAGCCGACTGCGCTGGCGGCGGGCCACCGACCGTGCGGGGAGTGCCGGTACGCCGACTACCAGCGCTTCAAGGCCGCCTGGGCGCTCGCCCACCCCGACGACCCGCCAGGGGCCCGCGAGATCGACCGTCGCCTGCACGCCGACCGGCTCGACGACGACGGCGGACAGCGCACCCACGACGCGCCGCTGGCGGGCCTCCCGGACGGGGTGGTGATCGCGCACGACGGCGGGTGGTGGCTGGTCGAGGGGGCCGCGCTGTTCCCCTGGTCGTTCGCGGGCTACGGCGACCCCCGGCCCCGGTCCGCGTTCCCCGAGGTCGTCACCGTCCTCACCCCGCGGGCCACCGTCGCGACCGTGCGCGCGGGCTATAGGTGCGCTCCGCGCTCGTGAGCACTAATCCGCCCTATGACACGGACAACTGCTCACGAGGCGGAGCCACCTAGCAGCCGATGAGCCGCGACGCCAGGTACCCCTCGAGCTGGTCGAGCGCGACCCGCTCCTGGGTCATCGCGTCCCGGTGGCGCACCGTGGCCGCCTGGTCGTTGAGCGAGTCGAAGTCGACCGTCACGCAGAACGGCGTCCCGATCTCGTCCTGGCGGCGGTAGCGGCGGCCGATGGCCCCGGCGTCGTCGAAGTCGACGTTCCAGTGCTGCCGGAGCGTCGCCGCGACGTCGCGGGCCACCGGCGAGAGGTCGGCGTTGCGCGAGAGCGGCAGCACCGCGGCCTTCACCGGCGCGAGCCGCGGGTCGAGGCGCAGCACCGTCCGCTTGTCGACGCCGCCCTTGGCGTTCGGGGCCTCGTCCTCGGTGTAGGCCTCGAGCAGGAACGCCATCATCGGGCGCCCGACGCCGGCCGCCGGCTCGATGACGTAGGGCCGGTACCGGGAGTCGGTGGCCTGGTCGTAGTAGGACAGGTCGACGCCCGAGTGGTTCGAGTGCGTCGTGAGGTCGAAGTCGGTGCGGTTCGCGATGCCCTCGAGCTCGCCCCACTCCTGCCCGGCGTTGAAGCCGAAGCGGTACTCCACGTCCACGGTCCGCTTGGAGTAGTGGGAGAGCTTCTCCTTGGGGTGCTCGTACTGGCGCAGGTTCTCCGGCGCGATCCCCAGCCCGGTGTACCAGCGGGTGCGCTCGTCGATCCAGTACTGGTGCCACTCCTCGTCGGACCCGGGCTCGACGAAGTACTCCATCTCCATCTGCTCGAACTCACGCGTGCGGAAGATGAAGTTCCCGGGCGTGATCTCGTTGCGGAAGCTCTTGCCGATCTGGCCGATGCCGAACGGCGGCTTCTTGCGCGCCGTCGACATGACGTTCGCGAAGTTGACGAAGATGCCCTGCGCGGTCTCGGGACGCAGGTAGTGCAGGCCCTCCTCGGACTCCACGGGGCCGAGGTAGGTCTTGAGCATCATGTTGAACTCGCGCGGCGCGGTGTACTGCCCGCGCATCCCGCAGTTCGGGCACGGCACCGTCGAGAGGTCGTAGCCGACCTTGCCCTCCGCGTCGGTCGACTCCAGCGACGGACCCCCGGTGCGCTCGGAGAAGTCCTCCGCGAGCTGGTCGGCACGGAACCGGCGGTGGCAGTTCGTGCACTCGACGAGCGGGTCGGTGAACACGTCGACGTGCCCCGACGCGACCCACACCTGACGCGGCAGGATCACGCTCGAGTCGAGCCCGACGACGTCGTCGCGACCGGTCACCATCGAGCGCCACCACTGGCGCTTGATGTTGTCCTTGAGCTCGACGCCGAGGGGACCGTAGTCCCAGGCCGACCGCGTACCGCCGTAGATCTCCCCCGAGGGGAAGACGAACCCGCGGCGCTTGCACAGGTTCACCACGGTCTCGATGCGGGCGCTTCCGGTGGGGGTGGGCACTTCTGACTCTCCCGACGACGGGCCGTGGTGGCTCGTCGGACTCGCTGGTCGTCTGGCCTACCCAGCGTAGCGAGGTCGGCGAGTCACCCCAGGATGCTGGGGTTCTCCTCGACGTCGCCGTCGCCGGCGCGGGCCGTCAGACGGCGCTCGAACGTGGCCGGCGCGTCGGTGCGGGCGCTGGAGAGGAACGGTACGACGTGCTCGCGCACCTCGAAGGGCTGCAGGGCCCGGCGGTAGTCGGTGAGGCTCGCGAAGACCGCGACGAGCACCCATTCCCCCGGCTCCTCCACGGCGCGGCCGAGGTCCACCCGCTCGCACCCGGGCTGGCGGGCGAGCAGGCCCATCGCGTGCCGGGCGCGGTCGAGGAAACCCTCCCCGGTCTCCTCGGGGCCGAACCGGCAGACCAGCAGCACCGGCCGACCTTATCGACACCGGGTGTCAGTACCGGGAGGGAGTGGGAGACTGGGGCCGGGAACCGGGTGCGACGACGGGTGGTGGACGACGGTGCCGACGCGGGGCGGCGGGGCGGGTGCCCGCCGAGGGACGAGACGGGGCGACATGCGCCGCCCGTTGCTGCCCGGCTCCGGACCGCTCGCCCGGGTCTCGCCGGTGCTGGCGTTCCTCGTGGTCGCCGTGGTGTTCGCGATCGCGGTCGTCGTCGGCGGACTCGCGGGGGCGCTGCTGCTGGCGCTGCTCGCCGTCGGGGTCGCGGTGCTCCTCGCGACGACGTGGGCGCGGCTCTCGCCCCCGGCGCGCCTCGCGCGGGCGCTGATCCTGGCCGTGCTCGTGGCCGTGGCGATCGGGGTGGCGCTGCGATGAGCCCGGCCGTCGAGGTCCGGACGGACCTGCCCGACGACGCCGCCCACGTCGCCGTGGACGCACCCGCGCCGCCCCACGGGGACACCCTCGTCGCGGCCGGGGAGCTGCTGCGCGCGCTGGCGGCGCCCGTCCGGATCGCGGTGGTGCTGCAGCTGCGGTCGTCACCGCGCTGCGTGCACGAGCTGGTGGACGCGCTCGGGGTCACCCAGCCGCTGATCAGCCAGCACCTGCGGGTGCTCAAGGCGGCCGGGGTGGTGCGCGGTGAGCGACGGGGCCGGGAGGTCGTCTACCGGCTCGTGGACGACCACCTCGCGCACATCGTGGTCGATGCCGTCGACCACGCGGAGGAGGACGCGTGAGCGCGGCGGAGGGCTCGGGCCGGCCGATGGTGGTGCCCGGCCGGCGGGCGACCCGCCAGCGCGCCGCGATCGGCGACCTGCTCGACCAGCTCCCCGACTTCCGCTCCGCCCAGGACATCCACGAGGAGCTGCGGCGCCGCGGCGAGGGCATCGGCCTGACCACGGTGTACCGCACGCTGCAGGCGCTGGCCGACGCCGGCGAGATCGACGTGCTGCGCACCGCGGCGGGCGAGGCCTCCTACCGGCGCTGCTCGGACACCCACCACCACCACCTGGTGTGCCGCCGGTGCGGGCGCACCGTCGAGGTGGAGGGACCCGCCGTCGAGCACTGGGCGGAGAAGGTCGCCGCCGAGCACGGGTTCGCCGAGATCGACCACACCGTGGAGATCATCGGGCTGTGCGCGGCCTGCCGGGCGGCCTGAGCCCCGGTCAGGCGGCGCTGACGAGGTCGCCCCGCACCTGCGAGGCGGTGGAGACGACGAGCATGAGCAGCGTCCCCAGCGGGTCGATCGCGAGACCCTCGGCAGGGAACGCGTAGCGCAGGGTCACGTCCCACCCGGCCTCGGTGCTGATCGCGCCGAGGGTCCCGAAGAGCCCCTGCCCGGCGCGTTCGGCGACCCGGCGCGGGACGTCGTCGCCCTCCAGGTCCCACGCGACGACGCAGGTCAGCGACAGCACCGCCAGCCCCTCGACGAGCTCGATCCCCTGCACCGCGCACGGGACCTCGCCGTGGCGGAACGAGAGCGCCCCGTCGTCGTCCACCCGCACGTCGACGAACTTCTCGAGCGCCTCCCGGGCGGTGATCAGCAGCGTCGCGGTCGTGGCGGCCTCGCGGCTCACTCAGGTCTCCTCGGGGTCGTCGTGCGCGTCGTGCGCGTCCGCGGCGGTGGGCGCGTCCGCGGCGCCGCCGTAGCGGCGGTCCCGCGAGGCGTAGATCTCGCAGGCCTGCCAGAGGTGGCGGCGGTCGAAGTCGGGGAAGAGCGTGTCGAGGAAGACCATCTCCGCGTACGCCGACTGCCACAGCAGGAAGTTCGACGTCCGCTGCTCCCCCGACGAGCGCACGAACAGGTCGACGTCGGGCATGTCCGGCTCGTCGAGGTGGCGCGCGATCGCCCGCTCGTCGATGCGGTCGGGGTCGATCTCGCCCCGGGCGGCGCGTCGCGCGAGCTCCCGGGCCGCCTGCACGATCTCCGCGCGCCCGCCGTAGTTGACGCACATGGTGAGGGTGACGACGTCGTTGTCGCGCGTCAGTTCCTCGGCCTTCTCCAGCTCGGAGATGACGCTGCGCCACAGCCGCGGGCGCTGCCCCGACCAGCGGACCCGCACCCCCATGGCGTGCATCTCGTCGCGACGGCGGCGGATCACGTCGCGGTTGAACCCGAGCAGGAAGCGGACCTCCTCCGGGCTGCGCCGCCAGTTCTCGGTGGAGAACGCGTACGCGCTGATCCACCGGACGCCGACGTCGATGCAGCCGCGGACGACGTCGAGCAGCTGCGCCTCCCCGTGGCGGTGGCCCTCGATGCGGGGCAGCCCGCGCTGGTTGGCCCACCGGCCGTTGCCGTCCATGACCAGCGCGACGTGGTTCGGGACGAGGTCGGGCGGAATGGGCGGCGGCGTGGCGCCCGAGGGGTGCGGGGTCGGCGGCATGATCGTCGGGTCGCCGCGCCCGCGCAGGGGTCGGCCGGAGCGGCCGGTGCTCTTCTCGGGACGCTGCCGTAGCGGGCTCACGGGGCGACCTCGACGTCGTCGTGCTCGGGCTGTTCTGAGCGAAGGGCCCCTTCGGTCGGTTCTATCGAGCGAGGGGCCCCTTCGCTCAGATCGGTCGCCGGCGAGCCGTTCCGGCGAGGGGCGCCCTCAGCCGGCTCTACCGATCGAGGGGGCCCTTCGCTCACATCCGGGAGGCCGTCCTCGAGATCCACCCGCGGCACCCCGCGCCGGTCCACCAGCGGCAGCGAGCGCAGCCGCCGTTCGAGGTGCCACTGCAGGTGGGCGGCGACGAGGCCCGCGGCGTCCCGGCGGGCGTCGGGCGGGCTCTGCTCGGCGGCCTCCCAGTCGCCGTCACGCAGGGCCTCGAGCAGCCGCCACGTCCACCACGAGGGCACGACGGCGCCGCCGGGCCGGCACCCGTCGCAGACCGCCCCGCCCGCCGTCACC
>NZ_JBVPVA010000938.1:0-2367 GCF_055612215.1 Actinomycetospora sp.
CCCTCGTTCGCCAGCGCCTGGGCGTCGACGAACTCCCCGGTCTCCTCCAGCCGCTTCGCGAAGTCGCTCATGTACTGCATGTGGGCGTCGACCTCCTCCGGCGTCCACCGGTCGATCGGCGCCTGGTCGACCACCGGGGTCGGGCCGCCGCGGTAGTGCTTGAGCAGCAGGTACTTCACGGTGTTCTCCTTCGTCGTTCGTCCCGAGCAGCCCGTCGTGGCCGCTCGCACCCCGGGGACGTAGTCGGCCCCGCATTCTCGACAACCCTCGTCGGAAATCTCGGGAGGATCGTCGGTGCGCGCGACGTGGGCGTCACGTTCTCTGTGCGGTGCGCGCGAGGGGTTCAGCTCCCGCCGGTCCGAGCCGCGGACCGCGAGCCCGTCTGCTCTAGGCGAAGGATGCGACGGGATCCCCGAGGGCGCCGTCGTCGGGGACCACACCGAGTCCGGGACCGGTCGGCACCCGGATGCGGCCGCCGTCGACCCGGACCGGGTGTGCCGAGTCGTAGTGGAGGTTCACGAAGGGTTCGGCAATCCAGACGCCCTCGAGTAGGCGGGGGTGCACGGTCGCGGCGAGGTGGACGCAGGCCGCCGCGATGATGTCCCCGCCCCAGGAGTCGTCGCAGGTGTGGGGCAGCGAGCGTGCCTCGCAGACGTCGCGGACGGTGGTCATGGCTCCGAGGCCGCCCAGGCGGGTGACCTTGAGGCCGAACCCGTCGCACACCCCGAGCGAGACCGCCCGCAGCACCTCGCCGAGGTTCTCGGTGCTCTCGTCCAGGTATACGGGGTGGTCCAGCTGGGCGCGGATCGCGGCGATCTCTTCCATGGTGTCGCAGGGCTGCTCGAACACGAACGGGATGTCGGCGCACTCCCGGTCGATCCGCAGGACGTCGCGGGTGAGCAGCGCCCGGTTGGCGTCGACCACGAGCCGCGTGCAGCCGGTCGCCTCCCACACCTTCCGGATTGCCTCGATGTCGACCTCGACCGGTCGGCCACCGATCTTCACCTGGAGGCGGGGGTAGCCCTCCGCGATCTTCTGCGTCGCGACGCGGGCGGTCTCGTCGGGGTCGGCGAGCGTCAGCGACCAGTACGAGTCGACCTCATCGGTGGTCGCGCCGCCGAGCATGTCGCACACCCTCAGGCCGTAGGCCTTGCCGAGCAGATCGTGCACCGCGATGTCGATCGCGGCCTTCGCGTAGTTGTGGCCGTGGAGCAGGCCGTGCAGCGCGCGCTGGACGGCCGAGGGCCCCGTCACGGACCGGCCGATCAGGCCCGGCGCCATCTGGGTCAGGGCCGCGCGGGCACCGAGCGCGTGGGCCGGTGCGTGGGTGGGGCCGACGGGGCACGTCTCGCCCCATCCGGAAAGCCCGGTGTCCGACACGATCTGCACGACCGTCGAGTCGAGCGCGCTGTAGGCGCCCTCGGACATCCGGTAGACGGTGCCGTTCAACGGCAGGTCGACCTGGTACAGGTGGATCTCGGCGATCCGCATCCCGCTCCTGTCGCTGGGCGGACCTCTGCGGACGGGCAGCCAGCGCGGGTTACGGCATCGCTGCGACGATCTCCGCCACCGGCTTGCGCGCGCCGGTGAAGAAGGGCGTCTCGAGCTTGGTGTGCAGGCGGGCCCGGCTGGCCCGCAGGTGCCGGATGCAGTCGACGATGCGGTGCAGCTCGTCGGCCTCGAAGGCCAGCAACCACTCGTAGTCACCGAGGGCGAACGACGCGACGGTGTTGGCGCGGACGTCCGGGTACTCGCGGGCCAGCTGCCCGTGTTCGGCGAGCAGCGCGCGCCGGTCGGCGTCGGGCAGCAGGTACCACTCGTACGAGCGGACGAACGGGTAGACGCAGACGTAGGCGCGCGCCTCCTCCTCGGCGAGGAACGCCGGGATGTGGCTCTTGTTGAACTCGGCCGGCCGGTGCAGGGCCATCTGCGACCACACCGGCTCGAGGTGGGTGCCGAGGCGGGTGCGGCGGAAGCGCGAGTACGCCTCCTGCACGGCGTCCGACGAGGACGAGTGCCACCACACCATGAGGTCGGCGTCGGCCGACCTGCTCCAGGAGGCCTATTCCCGGTTCCGGCGGACCGCCCTAGGCGCCCACCTGGAGCCGGTGTGGTCGAACATGGCGCTGCACCGCCCGGCCGAGTTCAACAAGTCCCACATCCCCGCGTTCCTGGCCGACGAGAACGCCCGCGACTACGTCTGCGTCTACCCGTTCGTACGGTCCTACGAGTGGTACCTGTTGCCCGACGACGAGCGCCGCCGCCTGCTGGCCGAACACGGGCAGCTGGCCCGCGAGTACCCCGACGTCCGCGCCAATACGGTGGCGTCGTTCGCCCTCGGCGACTACGAGTGGATCCTGGCCTTCG
>NZ_JBVPVA010000678.1:0-1107 GCF_055612215.1 Actinomycetospora sp.
AGGCAGCACCCGTCCTGGTCCGCGACCCGTGACCGGGGTGGACTCGTCGCCATGAGCACGCACCTCACCGGCCGCCACGCCCTCGTCACCGGCTCCACCAGCGGCATCGGGGCCGCGACCGCCCGGGCCCTGGCCGCCGACGGCGCCCGGGTGCTGGTCACCGGCCGCGACGAGGCCCGCGGGAAGGCCGTCGTCGAGGACATCGAGGGCAGCGGGGGCAGCGCGGTCTTCCTGGCCTCCGACCTGACCGGAGCCCCCGACGACCTCCGCGCCTTCGCGTCCGCGGCGGTCGAGGCGCTCGACGGGCACGTCGACGTCCTGGTGCACAACGCGGCCGTCTGTCCCGCCGTCGACACCGTGGGCCTGACCGACGACGACCTCGAGACCACCCTGGCGGTCAACGTCCGCGCCCCGCACGTGCTCACCGCCGCGCTCGCGCCGGGGATGGTGGAGCGTGGCTCCGGGGTGGTCGTGGTGATCGGCTCCTGGATGGCCGGGATCGGGCACCCGTTCGTCGGGCTCTACAGCGCCACCAAGGCCGCCGAGGCGCAGCTCGCCCGCAGCTGGGCCGCGGAGTTCGGCCCGCGCGGCGTGCGGGTCAACACGGTCTCGCCCGGCGCGACCCGGACCCCGATCAACGCCGGTGACGACGAGGTCGTGGCCCGCATGACCGCCGGCACCCCGGCCGGGCGACCGGGGACCCCGGACGAGGTCGCCGCCGCCGTCTCCTGGGTGGTCTCCGACGGGGCCGGCTACCTCCACGGGGCCGAGATCGCGATCGACGGGGGCATCACGAGCACGCGCTCCGGGTGAGGCCGGCCTCAGCCGGTCGTGACGCCGAACAGGGCACGCGCGTTGCCGGCCGTGAACGCCTCCCGGTCCTCGTCGGAGGGGAACGCGTCGAGGAGCCCGTCGATGTCGGCGCGGGCCGGTCGCTGGAACGGATAGTCGGTCGAGAAGAGGAGGCGGTCCGCCGTCGTGACTTCCAGGGTGTGCCGCAGCAGCGTCGGGTTGAGCATCCCGGAGCAGGTGATGTGGACGTTCGACCGGACGTAGTCCGACACCGTCCGCTCCAGCCCCGCGACCCGGGCCAGGCTGTTCGTCCGG
>NZ_JBVPVA010000780.1:0-1850 GCF_055612215.1 Actinomycetospora sp.
ACCCGGGCGCGATGACGCACGCGTCGACGGTGGGCTCACCGCTCGAGGTCTCCGCCGACCTGGTGCGCCTCTCGGTGGGCATCGAGGACGGCGACGACCTCGTCGACGACCTGCTCCAGGCGCTCGCGACGCTCTGAGCCCCACTCCGCGCTTGGCGCGACCGACTAGCCGCGGCGGGCGTCGGCCTGGTCGTTCGCGGAGCCGTGCGGGGCGGTGTGACCGGGCACGACGAGGCCCGGGACGCTGCAGCCGCCGACCAGGACCGGCCCGTGGTGGGTCTCGACGAGCGTCCCCGGGTCGTCGCACCCGGCCTGGGAGACGGTGAAGACGGCCGCTCCGGTGAGCGCGGCGGCGACGACGAGCGGGGCCAGCAGTCCGAGGCCCGCGGCCCGGCGCGGACGGGCACCGTCGCTCGGTGTTCCGATCATCCGTGCACCTCCTGGCCACACGCTCTGCACACAGGCTACCGACGACGTCCGTGTTCGACGGGCGTTCGGTTCGACCGTCCGACCGGCGAGTGGTGCCCGGCGCCGACCGGGCCGGGAAACGGCGCGCCGTACGACCGGTTGCCCGCCCGTCGCGGGGGCGAACCGGTCGGCGACGTCACCGGGTCGCCGGGAACTCCCGGGCCCCTGCGCGACCCGGACCCCGGTCGGCGGGCACCATCGGGTCCGTGCCGCAGACCCTGGTGACCCGCGCGGACGTCGAGGCGGCCCGGGTCGCGCTCGAGGGGGTGGTCCGCAGGACGCCGGTCGAGCCGTCCCGGGTGCTGGCGGAGTCGGCGGGTGGGCCGGTGCGGCTGAAGTGCGAGAACCTGCAGCGGACCGGCAGCTTCAAGATCCGTGGCGCCTACCGCCGCATCCAGCGCCTCGCCGACGACGAGCGCGCCCGGGGCGTCGTCGCGGCCAGCGCCGGCAACCACGCCCAGGGGGTCGCGCTCGCGGCCGGGCTGCTCGGCACGCACGCGACGGTCTTCATGCCCGCGGGCGCCCCGTTGCCCAAGCTCGCGGCCACCCGCGGCTACGGCGCCGACGTCCGCCTCGTCGACACCTTCGACGCCACGCTGACCGCGGCCGCGGAGTTCGCCGAGGAGACCGGGGCGGTGCTGATCCACCCGTTCGACCACCCCGACATCGTCGCGGGCCAGGGCACCGTAGGGCTGGAGATCCTCGAACAGGTCCCGGACGTCGCCACGGTCGTCGTGTGCACCGGCGGCGGCGGCCTCGTCTCGGGGATCGCCGCCGCGCTGGCCGGCACCGGGGTGCACGTCGTGGGCGCGCAGGCCGCGGCGTACGCGGCGTGGCCACCCTCGCTCGCCGCGGGCGAGCCGGTGTCGGTGGCCGGTGCGACCATCGCCGACGGCATCGCTGTCCCGCGTCCCGGGGTGCTGACGTTCGCGCACGTCAGCACGCAGGTCGAGGAGATCGTGACGGTCAGCGAGGAGGCCCTGTCCCGGGCCGTCCTGCAGAGCCTCGAGCGCGGCAAGCTGCTCGTCGAGCCGGCCGGGGCGGCGGCGGTCGCGGCCGTCGCGGAGTACCCGGGCCGGTGGTCGTCCCCGGTGGTCGCCGTCGTCTCCGGCGGCAACGTCGACCCGCTCATGCTCGACGCGATCGTCCGCCGCGGCATGGCCGCCGCCGGCCGGTACGCGACGTTGCGGGTCCGGCTCCCCGACCGCCCGGGCTACCTCGGCGACCTGCTCGCGGCGCTCGGGCGCCTCGGCGGCAACGTCGTCGACGTCGAGCACCGCCGGCTCGCGCCCTCGTCCGGGCTCGGGCCGCTCGGCCTGGGTGCGGTCGAGGTGGCCCTCACCCTCGAGGCGCGCGGGCACGACCACCGCACGACGATGGTCG
>NZ_JBVPVA010000867.1:0-6726 GCF_055612215.1 Actinomycetospora sp.
CCCTCGACGATCCCGACCGCGGCCGCACCGGCGTCGGCGGTCACCCCCGCCGCGCAGCCGGCCACGACCACGACGACGACGGCCGCGCCGCCCGGCAGACCCACCCCGCGACCATGATCACGACCTCAGCGGCGACACGCCCGCCGGCCGCCACGACGCGCCGCCGAGGTCGTGATCATGCTCGGGGCAGCCCGAGCACCCGTCGCACCTCGCGTGCCAGGATCGTCCGCGATCCGTCCCCGGGACCCGAAGGGGCAGCCGATGCGCTACGACGACGACGCCCAGCTCGACACCTCCGAGGTCACCGACGACCGCGGTGAGGGTGGCGGCTCGGCGGGCTTCGGCGGCGGTGGTGGCGGACTCGGCGGTGGGCTGCTGCCGCTGCTCATCGGCTTCCTGTTCCGGGGACGCAGCGGCCGAGCGAGCTGGGTCGTCATCGTCGTGGCCATCGTCGGGTTCGTCGCGGTCCAGTACCTGGGTGGCGGGGGGAGCCGGACCTCCTCGGTCGCCGGTGGGTTCGGCGACCCGGGTGGGCCGGGACGCGCCGGGACCTCCGACCTCGCGAGCGAGTGCCGCACCGGCGCGGACGCCAACGCCAAGCTCGACTGCGCGATCGTCGCCGACATCAACTCGGTCCAGGCGTACTGGGCGGGCGGGGGATACCAGCAGGTCGCGAGGACCGTCCGGGGCGCGGCCCCGCGCTACCAGAACGTCGACACCGTCTTCTTCACCGGCTCGGTGAACACCCGCTGCGGGAGCGCCGACTCGAGCGCCGGCCCGTTCTACTGCCCGGGCGACAAGCTCGTGTACATCGACCTGAGCTTCTACGACCAGCTCAAGAGCCAGTTCGGCGCCGAGGGCGGCCCGCTGGTCAACGCCTACGTGCTCGCCCACGAGTACGGCCACCACGTGCAGGACCTGCTCGGCACCGAGGCGAAGGTCCGCTCGCGGCAGGGGGCGTCCTCGGACTCGGTCCGCCTCGAGCTGCAGGCCGACTGCTACGCCGGGGTCTGGATGAACCACGCGTCGCAGCCCGCGGGCGGGAAGCCGGCGCTCATCACCGACGTCACCCAGGCCGACCTCGCGAGCGCCGTGGACGCCGCCCAGCGCATCGGCGACGACTACATCCAGGGGAAGCTCGGTGGCGGCACGGTGAACCCCGACTCGTTCACGCACGGGTCCTCCGACCAGCGCAAGCGCTGGCTGACGACCGGCTTCACCACCGGCGACGCCACCCGCTGCGACACGTTCTCGGCGCAGACCCTCTGACCCTGGGCGACCCTCAGCGCACCCCGCGCATCGCCCGGCGCACCCACGGCGCGAGCAGGAGCAGGACGCCGCCGAGGACGAGCGCGACGATGCCGAGCGTGGCGAAGTAGGCGGCCTCGGTCGACGGGTCGTAGTACTTCGCCAGGGTCCCGGCCAGCGCCGAGCCGAGCGAGATCGACAGGTAGAACAGCGCGACCGTCTGCGATCGGAAGACCGCCGGCCCGATCCGCGTCGACAGCGAGAGCCCGACCGGCGACAGGTTGAGCTCGGCGAGCGCGAATACCAGCAGGATCAGGACGATCGCGAGCACCGGCGTCGTCGCCCCGGTTCCGCCCGCCCAGGGCAGGAACAGCAGGAAGGCGACGCCCATCCCGCCGGCGCCGAGCGCGAACTTCACCGGGGTCGAGGGCGCGCGGTCGCCGAGCTTGGTCCACATGAGCGCGAAGAGCGGCGCGAGGACGATGACGAAGAACGGCTCGAGCGAGTTGACCCACTCGGTCGGCATCTCCCAGCCCCCGAGCACCCGGTTCAGCCGCTCGTCTGCGTAGATCTCCACCACCGAGAACTGCTGCTGGAAGAGCGACCAGAACACCACGCTCGCCAGCCACAGCGGGATGAACGACCGCACCCGGCTGCGCTCCTCGGCGGTCACGCGCCCGCTCGTCAGCAGGATCGCGAAGATCCCGATCGCGATGACGGCGACCACGATCGCCACAGCCGTGGAGAGGTTGTCCGCTGTGAGCACGCCGACCGCGAACAGCAGCACGATGACGACGGCCGCGACCACGACGCCGACGGCTGGCCGGATCCACGCGCCCGGGGTGAGCGGGTTGGGCACGACGGACGCGGAGGCCGGGAGGTTCTTGCGCCCGGTCACGTAGATCCCGAGGCCGAGCGCCATGCCGACCGCGGCGAGGCCGAAGGCGAGGTGGAACGAGCCGCTCTCGCTCCGCAGCAGGCCGGTGAGCAGCGGGCCGACCAGGGCGCCGATGTTCACGCCCATGTAGAAGATCGAGAACCCGGCGTCGGCGCGCGGGTCGTCGCGGCGGTAGAGGGAGCCGACGACGGAGGTGGCCGAGGTCTTCACCCCGCCCGAGCCGAGCGCGACGAGGACGAGGCCGACGGCCACGCCGCCGAGGCCGGGCAGCAGCGCGAGCGCGATGTGGCCGAGCATCACGACGCAGGCGGCGCCGAACAGCGTCCGCTCGGGCCCCAGGACCCGGTCGCAGACCCAGGCGCCCGCGACGCACGCGAGGTACACCGTCCCGCCGTACGCGCCGATGATGCTGGTGGCCTCGCCCTTGTCCAGGCCCAGGCCGCCCTCGGTGACGGCGTAGTAGAGGTACAGCGTCATCACGGCCTGCATGCCGTAGAAGCTGAAGCGCTCCCACAGCTCGACCGAGAACAGGTTGGCGAGCGCCAGGGGATGGCCGAAGAAGCGGCGGTCGGTGGAGGAGTCCTCGCCGGGGTCGGGGGCGGTGACGAGGGAACCGTCGGCGGGGTCCGCCGCCGCGGGGTCGTCCGGGGAACCGGGGGTGGTGGTCACGGCCGGACAGGATGGCCCACCGCAGAGGTCCGCACCAGTGGTCGTCACCGAAACGACACTGCGTGTCGCCCGGACCGACGCATCACCCACGGGGGCGTATTCCGCCCAGTCGAACCTCCGCTCGACGTGACGACGGAGGTCCGTCAGGATGCGGCGCGAGTCACAGGCCCTCACCCGACGCACACACGAGGACACACGGAGGTCCCGATGGATCAGGCGGGATACGTCCAGCAGTACGCCCCGGTGCTCGGGTCCCTGGCCTGGAGCTCGCTGGTGGCCGCGCTGCCGCTGCTCGTGCTCTTCGTCCTGCTCGGGGGCCTGCGCGTGCGCGCCTGGCTCGCCTCGCTGATCGCCCTCGTGGTGGCACTCGGCGTCGCGGTCCTCGTCTACGGGATGCCGGTCGGTCAGGCCGCCCTCGCCGGGACCGAGGGCGCGGCCTTCGGGTTCTTCCCGATCCTCTGGATCGTCATCAACGCCCTGTGGATCTACCGCATGACGGTGCGCAGCGGGCACTTCGACGTGCTCCGGCGCTCCTTCGGCTCGGTGTCGTCGGACCAGCGGGTCCAAGCGGTGATCATCGCCTTCTCCTTCGGCGCGCTGCTCGAGGCCCTCGCCGGCTTCGGCGCCCCGGTGGCGATCTGCACCATCATGCTCATCGGGCTGGGCTTCAAGCCGATCAAGGCCGCGGTCGTCGCGCTGGTGGCGAACACCGCCCCGGTGGCCTTCGGCGCGATCGCCGTCCCGATCACGACGCTGGCCCAGGTCACCAACCTGCCCGAGGACGCCCTGGGGGCGGTGGTCGGCCGCCAGACGCCGATCCTCGCGGTGTTCGTGCCGTTCGTGCTGGTGGCGCTCGTCGACGGGGCACGGGGACTCCGGGACACCTGGCCCGTGGCGCTGACCGCCGGCCTCACCTTCGGGCTGGCGCAGTTCGCGGTGTCCAACTACCTCTCCGTGCCGCTGACCGACATCATCGCGGCCCTCGTCTCCGCCGGGGCGGTGGTGCTGCTGGTCCGCGCCCGGACCGGCACCACGAGCGCGACCCCGGTCGCCGTGCCCGCCGGCGGGGGCGGGGACGCGACGCCGGGTACGGGCACGACGACGGGCGGCGACGGCCCCGACGACCGCGACGGACCCGGGGGGCACCCCGACATCGCGCCGGGGGACCACGCCCACGACTCCCGCCGCGACGTCGTGCTCGCCTACATGCCGTACGTGATCATCATCGTCCTGTTCTCCGTGCAGCAGATCCCGCCGATCACCAAGGCCCTGAACTCGGTCACCGCGAAGTTCCGCTGGCCGGGGCTCGACGTGCGCACACCGTCGGGCGCGCAGGCCTCGTCGACGACGTTCACCTTCAACTGGCTCGCCGCGGCGGGGACGATCCTGCTCATCGCGGGGATCCTGACGGCCCTGGTGCTGGCGGTCCGTCCCGGGGACGCGCTGCGGGCCTACGGCGAGACCCTCAGCGAACTGCGTTCCGCCATCGCCACCGTGATGATCGTCCTGGCGCTGGCCTACGTCATGAACCTCTCGGGCCAGACCATCACCATCGGCCAGTGGCTCGCCGCGACGGGCGGGTTCTTCGCCGTCCTCTCCCCGGTGCTGGGCTGGCTGGGGACCGCCGTCACCGGATCGGACACGTCGTCGAACTCGCTGTTCGGCGCCCTGCAGGTCGCGGCGGCCCAGAAGTCCGGCCTGGACCCGGTCCTGCTCGCCTCCGCGAACTCCTCGGGCGGCGTCCTCGGGAAGATGATCTCGCCGCAGAACCTCGCGATCGCCGCGGCGGCGGTCGGGATGGCCGGGCGCGAGGGGGAGATCTTCCGTCGCGTGCTCCTCTGGAGCCTGATCTTCCTCGCCGGCATGTGCGTGCTGGTCTACCTGCAGTCCACCCCGGTGCTGGGGTGGATGCTGCCCTGAGTCAGGGGGTCCCGACGCGGTGCAGCGCGAGCGTCGCGTCGGCCGGCCCGGTCTGCGTCCAGGTGCCCGACGGCGCCGTCCAGGTGCGCCCGTCGTAGGTCACCCGGTCCAGAGCGAGGCGGGTGGCGTGGCCGACGAGCCACGAGGCGATGGCCCAGCCGGCCTCGGGGGACTGGCGCCCGGAGAGGCGCGCGGTGCCGAGCTCGGCGGTCGCGAGGCGCACCACGGTCTCCCGCGGCGGCGCCGAGACGTCGAGGTCGGTGCAGGTCAGCCCGCCCGGCGCCTGCCCGAGGAAGGCCAGCGCGAGGGTCCGCGCCTCGGGCTCGTGGTCGGCGTAGGCCTCGGGGTAACCGCTGCGCTGCACCCGCTGGGCGGCCTCGGTGACGTCCATCGACGCCCAGCCCGGCGTCGCGAGCAGCGCGTCGTAGAACTTCGTCGTCGAGGTGACGGTGTCGGTCAGCTCCGCGTCGGTGCCCCACCCCTGGCTGGGACGTTGCTGGAACAGCCCGACCGAGTCGCGGTCCCCGCCCGAGAGGTTCGCCAACCCGGACTCCTGGATCGCCGTGGCCAGCGCGATCGTCACCGCGCGGTCCGGCGCGCCGAGCCGGCGCCCGACCCCGGCGATCGTCGCCGCGTTGTCCATCTGCTCGGGGGACCCGCTCCACGTCGGGCGCAGGCCGGGGGAGCCCGGGGGCGCGGTCACCGTGCACTGCGCGCTCGAGGTCACCGCGGACACCCCGTTCACGATCGCGACCACGATCCCGACGAGCACCAGCACCACCACGACGGCGAGGGCGACGGGGAGCAGCCACCGACGACCGGCGAACCGCCCACCCGGCCGCAGCAGTCCCGTCACGAACGCCCCCGGGTCGTCCTGGCCCTCACCGGGTCCAGTGTCCCACCCGCGCCGGTTTCGCCCGGTCCGTGCTCGTCGTTGCCGCGGTGGTGCTGCGGCTGCGCCGCGCCCCGGCACCGCTCGCCGCCGCGTTCGGCTGATCGCGGACCGCTCGGCGCGGACCGCACACCCGACCCCCACACCGCTCGGCGTCCGCACAGCCGCGGCACAGGGAACGCCCAGCGCGCGGTGAGGAACCCGGCTGATCGTCGACCCGGTGACCACCTCCGTCATCACGGCGCCGCCCGCCGGCCCGGAGTCCGCGCCGGAATCCCGCGCGAGCGCCCGCTGGTTCCGCCCGGGCCTCGCCGGGGTCCTCGCGCTCGCCGCCCTCGTCGACCTCTGGGATGTCGGCGCGAACGGGAACGCGAACGCCTTCTACGCGGCCGCGGTCCAGGCCTCCACGCGCAACCCCGTGGCCTGGCTCTTCGCCGCCGTCGACGCGCCCGGCTTCATCACCGTCGACAAGCCCCCGGCCGACAACTGGTGGATGGGGCTGTGGGCCAACCTGTTCGGGTTCTCGCCCTGGTCCATGCTCGTCCCGCAGGCGGTGCTCGGCGTCGCCACCGTGGCGCTGCTGGTGCTCACCGTCCGCCGCTGGTCGGGGCCGGGCGCGGCCCTCGTCGCGGGCGTGGTCCTGGCGCTCACCCCGGTCGCCGTGATCATGTTCCGGTTCGACGACCCCGACCCGATGCTGACGTTCCTGCTGGTGGCGGCGGCCTACGCGCTCGTGCGGGCGGTCGACGCGGCCGCGCTCCGGGCCGGAACGGGGTGGCTCGTCGCGTGCGGGCTGCTGATCGGGCTCGGGTTCCTCGCGAAGATGGGCGTGGCGCTGCTCGTGGTCCCCGCGTTCGCGCTCGTGTACCTGGTGGCCTCGGCGGTGCCGTGGCGGCGCCGGATCGGCCAACTGGTCGCCGGCCTGGGCGGGATCGTCGTGGGCGCGGGGTGGTTCCTCGCGCTCGTCGCCGTGTGGCCGGCGTCGTCGCGGCCCTGGATCGGGGGCTCGACCGACAACTCGCTGCTGCAGCTCGCCGTCGGCTACAACGGGCTCTCGCGCCTCGTCGGCCGCTCGGGCGGCGGGCCCGGAGGAGGGGGC
>NZ_JBVPVA010000896.1:0-1213 GCF_055612215.1 Actinomycetospora sp.
GGTGTCGAGCACGAGGAGGACCGGCCGGAGGCGGCTGAACGCGGCCAGGGCATCGACCGTCCGCGTCCCGGGGACGACCTCGACCCCGGCCGCGGCGGCGACGTGGCCGGCGACCCGGGCGGGTTCGTCGATCGTCGAGAGCTCGACGAACCACACGCCGCCGGGGAACCGTTCCGCGACGTCCTCGGCGACGCCGAGGGCGAGCCGGGTCTTGCCGGCCCCGACCGGGCCGGTCAGGGTCACGACGGCGCCGGGGTGCAGGAGCTTCCCGATCGCGGCCCGGTCGTCCTCCCGCCCGACGAGGGATGCCCGCCGTCGCGGCAGGCCGATCCGCGGGCGCGGGGTGGCCCTCGGCGCCCCGGCGTCCAGGGCGGGGTCGTGGCCGAGGATCCGTCGGTGGAGCGCCACCAGCCCGGGGCCGGGGTCGACACCGAGCTCGGACGCGAGCACCCGCCGGGCCTCGTCGAAGACCCCGAGGGCCGCCGCCTGCCGGCCCGCCCGGTAGAGCCCGAGCATCTGCTGCTCCCACAGCCGCTCCCGGAACGGGTGGGCCTCGAGCAGCGGACGGAGCTCGCTCACGGCCCGCTCGGGGTGCCCCAGCCCGAGCAGGGCGTCGATGCGGTGCTGCTGCAGATCGACGTGGAGCTCCTCGAGCCGGGCCCGCGCCGCGGTCCACCCGTCCCAGCTCGAGAGGCCGTCGTAGGGCCGGCCGCGCCAGGCGCCCAGCGCGCGGTCGCTGGTCTCGACGGCGGTGCCGAGGTCGCCGACGGCGAGTGCGTCCGCCACGGCGGTGGTGGCGGCGGCGAACGCGCGCGAGTCGACGTCGTCGTCGCCGACCGCGAGGCGGTAGCCGCGGTCCCCGCTCAGGAGCAGCTCGGAGGGCGCGCGGGGTGCGCGGTCGGGTTCGAGGACGCGCCGCAACCGCCACAGCAGGGAGTCCAGCGAGGCGAGGGCCCGGTCGGGCGGCTGCGCACCCCAGACGGCCTCGACGATCGTCGAGGTGGGCACGGCCTCGCCGATCCGCACCAGGAGCACCCCGACGAGGGCCTCGAGGCGGGTTCCGCCCACCGGGCGCGGGAGACCGTCCTGCTCGATCCACAGGGGTCCGAGGTCCCGGAACCGCATGGCGGGGAAGCGTAGGCGAATTGTCCACCCACGCCCGGTGCTCGTTCGTGTGAGAGCGGTGTGAGAGGTGGTGGAGACCCTGGCCCGG
>NZ_JBVPVA010000974.1:0-2731 GCF_055612215.1 Actinomycetospora sp.
CGGACACAGCCCTGTCACGCGGAGCCGATCGGTCCGTCACGCAGCGCGCCCATCGTGGGCGGCGTCCGAGCCCGGTCGTGCACCGGGCCGCCCACCGCCTGGAGGCCGCCGTGACATCACCCGCGCACGCGGAGGACGCCGTCCACCCCGTGGACGAGGTCCTCCCGCTGCCCCGGCTGCTCGTGCTGGGCCTGCAGCACCTGTTCATCATGTACGCCGGGGCGATCGCCGTACCGCTCATCGTCGGGCCCGCGGTGGGGCTCGAGAGCGGCGACATCGCGATCCTCGTGAGCGCCGACCTGCTGGTCTGCGGCATCGCGTCGATCATCCAGTCGGCCGGGATCGGCCGGATCCTGGGCGTGCGGCTGCCCGTCGTCGCCGGCGCCACGTTCACGGTGCTCAACCCGATGATCATCATCGCCACGTCGTACGGCGGCCGGGACGGCCTGCCCTACGTCTACGGCGCCATGATCATCGCCGGCATCTTCGGGCTGATCATCGCGAAACCGTTCTCGATGGTCATCCGGTTCTTCCCGCCCCTGGTCACCGGCACCGTCATCGCGATGATCGGGCTCTCGCTCATCGGCGCCAACGTCGGCCTGATCGCGGGAGACAAGACCTCGACCTTCACCGCGAAGATCCCCGAGCTGAACGCGCAGGGCCAGCCGTTCCTCGACAGCGACGGCAAGGTCGCGCACATGATCAACCCCGACTCGGGGCAGGTCTCGCACATCCTGCTCGTCGGCGTCGTCGTGGTCCTCATCGTGGCGTTCGCCCGCTTCCTGCGCGGCTTCCTCGGGCAGACCTCGGTGCTGCTCGCGATCGTCATCGGCACGATCATCGCCATCCCGATGGGGCTCGTGGACTTCTCCGCGGTGGGCTCGAGCGGGTGGTTCGGCATCTCCCAGCCGTTCCACTTCGGGCCGCCGAAGTTCGCGGCGGCCGCGATCATCTCGATGTGCATCGTCATGCTGGTGACCTACGTGGAGTCGACCGCGGACATGCTCGCCGTCGGTGAGCTCACCGGGCGGGACCTGAGCCCGAACGACCTCGCCCGCGGCCTCGCCGTCGACGGCCTCTCCGCCTTCCTCGCCGGCTTCATGAACTCGTTCCCGGACACCGCCTACGCCGAGAACGTCGGCCTGGTGAGCATGACCAACATCAAGAGCCGCTGGGTCGTGACGGTGTGCGGGGTCGGCCTGGTCATCCTGGGCCTGGTCCCGAAGGTCGGGGCGATCGTCGCGGCACTGCCCGGCCCGGTGGTCGGCGGCGCGGCGACGGTGATGTTCGCGATGGTCACCGCGGTCGGCATCCAGACGCTGCACAAGGTCAGCTTCGGCGGGCCCAACAACCACAACCTGCTGATCATCGCGGTGTCGTTCTCGTTCGGCCTGATCCCGACGATCCAGCCGAACTTCTACCAGCACTTCTCGTCGGACTTCCAGGTCATCTTCGGCTCGTCGATCACGTCCACGGTGATCGTGGTGTTCGTGCTGAACCTGGTGTTCAACCACTGGTTGCCGAACTTCCCGCGCAGGACCGGCGCGGTCGAGTCCGCGGTCGAGGCGGGCGCGGTGGCCCCGGAGGAGGCCGAGGCCGAGGCGCAGCGCAGCGACGCCTGATCCGAGCCCACGAACGGTCCGTCGGTCACCCTCGCGGGTGCCCGACGGGCCGTCCGTGCCGTCCGGGGGACGGGTCAGCCCGCGACGGGCGGCGCTCCGCCCAGGTGGCGGGCGAAGAAGTCGAGGAGGATCTCCGCGCGCTGCACCCGGTGGCGCGGGGAGCCGCCGCGCGAGAGCTCGTGGCCCTCGTCGGGGAAGCGCCAGTACTCGACCTCGCGGCCGAGCAGGCGCAGCGCGAGGTAGAGCTGGTCGGCCTGCTCGGGCGGGCAGCGCAGGTCGTCGTCGGCGTGCAGCAGCAGCATCGGGGTGTGGATGTCCGCGGCGTAGGTGATCGGGGACAGCCGGGTGTAGAGGTCGGGACGGTCGAGGTGGCCGAGCCCGCCGAACTCGAACCGGAAGAACCCCGCCACGTCGGAGCCGCCCCACTCGAGCGAGAGCAGGTTGTTCGCGGCCCGCTCGCTGCACGCCGCCGCGAAGCGGTCGCTGTGGGCGACCAGCCACGTCGTCATGAACCCGCCGTAGGAGCCGCCGAGCACCCCGACCCGCGCCGGGTCCAGCAGCGGGTCGTGCGCCAGCGCGGCGTCGAGGGCGGCGAGGACGTCGTCGGCGTCGACGCCGCCCCAGCCGGTGCCGGGCGCCTCCGGGGACTCCGGCGGCCGGACGGCCTGCAGGAACGCCTCGGTGTCACCGGTGGAGCCGTGCGGGTTGGTCCAGACGACCGCGTAGCCCGCCCCGGACCACAGCGCGAACTCGTCGAACCATGCCGTCGGGTACTGGGTCATCGGGCCGCCGTGCACCGACAGCAGGACCGGCACCCGCTCGCCCGCCGCGTCGCGCGGGCGCAGCACCCACACGTCGATCTCCCCGCCGCCGGAGGAAGCCACCCGCAGGTGCTCCGGGGCGTCGAGCGGCACGTCGCGGTGGAAGGCCGCGGAGAACGCGGTCAGGCGGGTCTCGACGCCGTCGCGCACCACCGCGAGCTCCGGGCGCTCGGTGGGCGAGGTCGAGACGAGCGCGAGCGTGCCGGCGGCCTCGTCGTACCCGACGACCGCGCGGGTGCCCCCGACGACGGGTGCGGGGGCGTCGACGCCGTCGGCGGACACGCGGTA
>NZ_JBVPVA010000996.1:0-1074 GCF_055612215.1 Actinomycetospora sp.
GGCGACCCGGAGAAGGCGTCGACCTTCTTCCCGGGCTCCGGGTTCCTGCACCGCTTCACCTTCCACGGCGTCACCCGCCTCGCCGTCAAGCTCGACTTCATCGCCGGGCTGCTGATGAAGGGCCTGGAGATGACCGGGACCAAGGACTTCCGCGGGGTGCAGACCCGTGTCGGTGAGGTCATCGCCTGGCGCAACATGTTCTGGGCGCTGTCCGACGCCATGTGCGCCAACCCCGACGAATGGGTCAACGGAGCGCTGCTGCCCAAGCTGGACTACGGGCTCGCCTACCGCTGGTTCATGACGATCGGCTACCCGCGGGTCCGCGAGATCATCATGCAGGACCTCGGCGCCTCGCTGATCTACCTGCCCAGCCACTCCGCGGACTTCCTGTCCCCGGAGGTGCGGCCCTACCTCGACAAGTACGTGCGCGGCTCCAACGGCTACGAGGCCGTCGACCGGGTCAAGCTCATGAAGCTCATCTGGGACTCGATCGGCTCGGAGTTCGGCGGCCGCCACGAGCTCTACGAGCGCAACTACTCCGGCAACCACGAGGGCGTGCGCGCCGAGCTGCTCTTCGCCGCCGAGGCCTCGGGGACCGCCGACGCCATGAAGGGCTTCGCCGAGCAGTGCATGAGCGAGTACGACCTCAACGGCTGGACCGTTCCCGACCTCGCCGACAACCACGACGTCCGACTCTTCGGCGCCAACGGCCGCTAGACCCGCCCCACCGCCCGGCTCCCGCCCGCACGAGGCGCGGCGGGAGCCGGGTCGGGGACCTGACTGACCCGACCTGGCCCTCGACCCGGAGCTGATCCGCGCCCATGACCGTCCTCGCCGGCGACGTCGCCACCGCCACCACCGAGCCCACCACCCCGCCCGGGGGCCGGGAGCAGCGCACCGCCGGCCCCCGGATACCGATCTGGGTCGGGACGGCGTCCCTTGCCGCCCGGCGGGGCCGCTGCGTGGCGGCCCTCGGTGTCTTCGACGGCGTCCACCGCGGCCACGCCCGACTGCTCGACCAGGCCGTCGCGATCGGCCGGCGGCGAGGCCTGCCGGTGGTCATGGTGACCCTCG
>NZ_JBVPVA010001163.1:0-1048 GCF_055612215.1 Actinomycetospora sp.
CAACCGCCTACGCACCCGCACGTCGGCCGTCCCTGCAGTGGCCCTCACGTCAGGCACGGCACTCAGGACCGCGCGAGCACACCCAACCCGGCGACCCAGTCGCAGTAGGCCCGGTGCGCCGCCGCGGCGGCGAGCGTGCTCTCGGCGTACGCCCGGCCGCGGGCCCCGGCCGACGCGGCGGCGGGATCGGCCGCCGTCGTGCGGACCGCGTCCAGCAGGGCCGCGGGCTCCCCCGGGTCGACGCGGAGCCCGGCATCGGCCCGGACCAGCTCCGCGGACGCGGCCGAGCGCGGCCAGGACGCGGCCACCACCGGCCGGCCGGCCGCGAAGTAGGAGGTCAGCTTCGAGGGGGCCGACATCTCGGCGACGGTCGCGGCCTCGTTGACCACGAGGACGTCGGCGGCGGCGAGGGCGTCGGGGAAGCGGCCGTCCGGCAGCGGGTCGAGGAAGTCCAGCCGGTCGATCCCGGCGCCGAGCTCCTCGAGGCGGGCCCGCTGGTTGCCGGTGCCGAGGAGCACGAACCGGACCGGGGCCCCCGTCGCGTCCGCCTCGCGGGCCGCCTCGACGACGTTCTCCAGCCCCTGCTTCACGCCCATGTTCCCGGCGTGCAGGGCGATCACCTCGTCGTCGCGCCACCCGAGCCCGCGGCGCGTGGCGGCCCGGTCGGCGGTCGACGGGGTGATGTGCGACCAGTTCGGGATGGTGGTGATGCGCGCCGGGTCGACGCCGAGGTCGGCCAGCGGGGCCGCGAACTGCTCGTGCACGACGGCGATCCCGTCGGCCCGCGAGAGCAGCGCGCCCTCGAGCTTCGCGCCCCAGCCCGCCATCCGGGACGACGTCATGCGCGTCTCGGTGAGCGCGCGGCTGTAGAGGTCCTGGGTGACGACGCCGAGGGCGGTGCGGCCGCCGCGACGCCAGCGCAGCCCCGCGAGCACCGTGAGCAGGACGGGGCTGACCGCGACGACGACGTCCGGGCGCGGCCCGCCCACCAGCGCGGCGTGCGCGGTGAAGGCGGCGTCCATGACGATGCGGCGGCGCGCGTCGGGGA
>NZ_JBVPVA010000073.1:0-1884 GCF_055612215.1 Actinomycetospora sp.
GCAGCTCAACGTCGGCGGCAACATGGACTTCCGCAACATGCTCGAGCGGGAGCGCCTGGAGTCGAAGAAGACCTCGAAGACGCAGTCGGTGACCTCGCAGGTCGACCGCGACATGGGCAAGGGCAACGTCCACATCGGCCCGTCGGACCACGTGCCGTGGCTCGACGACCGCAAGTGGGCCTACGTCCGCCTCGAGGGCCGCGCCTTCGGCGACGTGCCGCTGTCGCTGGAGTACAAGCTCGAGGTCTGGGACTCGCCGAACTCCGCCGGGATCATCATCGACGCCGTCCGGGCCGCGAAGCTCGCGCTCGACCGGGGGATCGGCGGCCCGCTGCTCGGGGCGTCGTCGTACTTCATGAAGTCGCCGCCCGAGCAGTACCGCGACTCGGTGGCCTACGACCGCGTGGAGGCCTTCATCCGCGGCGACGAGTGACCGTCCCCTCCGCGCTCGGTTCTTGAGGTCTTGAGCGAAGGGCACCTTCAGTCGGATAGATCGGCGAGGGGCGTCCCTCGCCGGACCGGTGAGCGGCGACGGCGTTCTGAGCGAAGGGCCCCTTCGGTCGATCTATTCGACCGAGGGGGCCCTTCGCTCGTCACCGGGCCGGCTTCATCACGACGGGCGGCCTGGGACGGCGACGCGCCTGGTCCAGGGAGGCCCGCAGCTTGCGCTTCACCCCGTCCGGGTCCTCCCGGAGCTCCCTCGGGGTGATCGGCACGACGACGAGCCCGGCGGCGATCATCTCGGCCTGCCGCCGCATCGTGCCGTCGAACTTCTCGAGGTCCGCGTGGTGGGCGAAGGAGTGGACGTCGAGGGCGAGGGCACAGTCGTCGACGAAGCCGTCGGGGCAGGCGAGGAAGGTGCCGTCCTCGAGGTGCACGTCGGCGTTCCAGTGGACCTCCGGGAACTCGGCCATGGTCGCCACCAGTTCGCGCTGCCACGCCTCGGCGGCCGACCGGATCCCGTCCTCCAGCTCGACGATGACCGCCCTGACCAGTGCAGATCCGCGCCCGGAGCCCGCCTCGAGCTCTGCCCGCAGCGCCGGGACGGTGACCCGCCGCTGTTGCACGGCCTCGGCGAGCAGGGCACGGACCTCGTCGATGCGGTCGAGACGGCGTGCTCCGTCGATGAGGGCACGCACGAGCGGGGCGCAGCGGATCCCGTCGCGTGTCACCGCTGGGAGCATCCGCCCGGTGCGCTCGACGAGGAGGAAGCCCTCGGACCGGCGTCGACGCTCGTGGGGCACCAGGACGTGGACCTGCTCGTGGACCGGGACACGCTGCAGCCCGTACAGCCGGCAGGCGGTCAGGCCGGTGACGACGGCGTCGTCCCCGCTGACGAGCAGGGCGGCGACGAGTCGCTGGCGTGGTGTCAGGGCGCCCCGGTCCAGTGCGACGAGGCCCAGGAGCGGCCGCCACCACCCTCCGCCGACCTTCCGGCAGCGGAACGCGATGGTGCTCGACGGGACGCCGAGCTCGAGGAGGACCCGGACGAGGATGAGGCGGTCGGAGGCGGCGGCATGGACCGCGTCCCAGTCGACCCGTGCACGACGTGGCATGTCCTGCTGACGTCGGCCGGGCCGAATCGGCTCCATAGAATCCGGAGAGGGGCGCCCACGCGCGGTTCTATCGAGCGATGGGGCCCTTCGCTCAGTACGACGGCGAGCGCGGCGTTCCGGCGAGGGGCACCCACCGCCGATCTATTTGACCGATGGGGCCCTTCGCTCAGAACCGGGGAGGAGAAGCCGGGGGGCTACTTGACGATGTTGACCAGCCGACCGGGGACCACGATCACCTTGCGGGGCTCGGCGCCGTCGAGGATCTCGACGACCTTGGGGTCGGCCAGGGCCGCCGCCCGCACCTCGTCCTCGGTCGCCGATGCCGGGA
>NZ_JBVPVA010000202.1:0-1825 GCF_055612215.1 Actinomycetospora sp.
CCGAGGCGGCCGCGGCGCGCACGGTGATCGCCGAGGCGGCCGACGACGCGGGCCGGGCGGTGGAGGACGACCACTACGGGACGAACCTGCTGGTCGTGCCCCCGGGGGCGAGCGCGGACGACGTCGAGCGGGCGTTCGCGACCACCGCCCGGCGCCGGCCCGACGTCGACCCGGGCGAGCTGATCGCCCGCGACTGGGCGCACGCCCGGAGTCTGGTCGGCGAGTTCGTCGACGGCGGGATCACGAAGTTCGTCGTGCGTCCCGCCGTCGCCCCGGAACGTCTCGACGACTTCCTCGACGCCTTCGGCTCCGAGCTCGTGCCGCTGCAGACGTAGGCGCACAGCCGGGGCACAGGCCCGCCCCACCCGGTGATCACGGCCGGTGCGCACCCTCGGCGTCATGAGCATGCTGACCGGTCGGCGACCCGCGGCTCCGACCCCCGTCCCGCCGATCAGTCCGGCTCCTCCGTCCGGCACCGACGGGACCGTGCGCTGGTACGCGCCGGCGCTGGGTGTGCTGCTCGCCGCCACCGCGGCGCTCTACCTCGTGGACCTCTCCGCCTCGGGCTGGGGCAACGCCTTCTACGCCGCGGCCGCGCAGGCGGGCGGGCAGAGCTGGACGGCGTGGTTCTTCGGGGCCTCCGACGCGCCCGCCTCGATCATGGTGGACAAGCCGCCGGCATCGCTGTGGGTGATGGGGCTCGCGGTACGGCTGTTCGGGCTCTCGTCGTGGTCGGTCCTCGTGCCCCAGGCGCTCATGGGCGTCGGGGCCGTCGGGCTGCTCGCCGGCGCGGTGCGGCGCTGGTCCGGGCCGGTCGCCGGACTGCTGGCCGGCGCGGCGCTCGCGGTCACGCCGGTCGCCACGCTGATGTTCCGCTTCGACAACCCGGACGCCCTGCTGTGCCTGCTGCTCGTGGCCGGGGCCTACGCGATGGTGCGCTCGGTCGACGCGGCCTCCACCCGGTCCTCGACGTGGTGGCTGATGCTGGCCGCCGCGTGCATCGGCACCGGGTTCCTGACGAAGTCGCTGCAGGCCTTCCTGGTGCTGCCCGCGTTCCTGGCGCTGCACCTCGTGGCGGGGCCGGGCACGTGGCGACGGCGGTTCCTCGCGCTGCTGCCCGCGAGCGTGTCGCTGCTCGTCTCGGCGGGCTGGTGGGTCGCGGTCGTCGAGCTGTGGCCGGCGTCCTCGCGGCCGTACGTGGGCGGGTCGCAGACCGACAGCGTCCTGGAGCTGGCGTTCGGCTACAACGGCGTCGGCCGGCTGACCGGCGACGAGACCGGCCAGTTGGGCGGCGGACGGGCCGGTGCGGGCGGTTTCGGCGGCGGGCCCGGCGCGGGGCTCGCCGGCGCTCCCCCGGCCGGCGGCGGGGGCATGGGCGGGGCCACGTCCACCGACTCCTGGTCGGCGCTGTTCACCGGGTCCATGGCGAACCAGGTGTCGTGGCTGCTCCCGGCGGCGCTCGTGCTGGGCGTGGCACTGCTGGTGCTCGTGGGCCGCGGCGTGCGCACCGACCGGCGCCGGGCCGGAGTGCTGCTGTGGGGTGGGTCGCTGCTGGTCACCGCCGGGGTGTTCAGCCTCGCGGCGGGGATCATCCACCCCTACTACGCGGTCGCGCTCGCGCCGTGGATCGCCGCCCTCGCCGCCGTCGGGGCGGTCGAGCTGTGGCGGGCGCGCCGGACCGGGTGGGTGCGCTGGGTGCTCGCCGCGGCCGTCGCGGCGACGGCGCTCTGGTCGTGGTGGCTGCTGCGCGAGACGCCCGAGTTCCTGCCGTGGCTCCGGGTCCTGGTGCTGGTGGCGGGTCTCGTCGCGGCGGTGGGCCTGCTGT
>NZ_JBVPVA010000236.1:0-4381 GCF_055612215.1 Actinomycetospora sp.
GGTGTTGGTGGTGCCGAGGTCGATGCCGACCGCGCGCGCCATGCTGACGACTCCTCTCGAAGAGTCTCTTGCCGAAGTCTCGGTGTCTCGGTGTGAGCCCGCTGCGCTCAAGTCTACCGGCCCTGATCGTCGGGGGCGACCCGGGGCTGAGCGGAGACCGCTCAACTTGCTCTCGAGCGGGCCAACGGGTGGACCCCCGGACTTGTTCCCGACGGACTCAACTCCCACGCGGCGAGCCGACTCACACCGGTGGGGCGGTCCCGGGGCGGGTCGCGAGCGGGACCAGGCCCTTCTCGGTGAAGGAGACCGGGCGCACGCCGAGCGGCACCCCGGTCTGCTGCGCCTCCATGATCTTCCCGCCGCCCAGGTAGAGCGCCACGTGGTGGATCGAGTCCGGGTCGGAGGAGTCGTAGGCCCAGAACAGCAGGTCGCCGGGCTGGGCCTGGGCCACGGGCAGGTGGGCGCCCGCGCCGTACTGGTCGCGGGCGACCCGCGGCAGCACCACCCCGGCGGACCCGAAGGCGCGCAGCATCAGCCCCGAGCAGTCGTAGCTCGACGGGCCGGTCGCCCCCCAGACGTAGGGCTTGCCGGTGGCGGCGACGGCGAAGTCGATCGCCGTCTTCGCGACGCCGGGCGGCAGTGCCGTGGCGATGCCCGGGGCCGGGCCCTCCGCGCAGGGCCGGATGGCGCTCGTCACCCCGGCCAGGTCGGTCACCAGGCTCGCGGCGAGCGGCTCCCACTTGGCGTAGGCCCCGGGGAACGCGGAGCGCTGCACGGTCTGCGCGGCCTGGGTGATCGACATGTCCTGCCAGCCGGGGACGGCGAGCAGCCGGGCGAGGAAGGTCTGCGTGGAGTGGACCGGGTCGCGGACCTCGTCCGGGCTGCCCCAGCCCTGGCTGGGGCGCTGCTGGAACAGGCCCAGCGAGTCGTGGTCGACCGCGACGTCCATGCCCGCCGTGCCCATGCCGGACTCCTGCATGGCGGTGGCGAGGGCGACGATCCACGCCCGGGGCGGCGCGGCCATCCCCTTGGCGACCCCCACGATCGTCGCCGCCGCCTGCCGCTGCACCGGGGCCAGGTCCGCGGCCGTCCGCGGGACCCCGACGGCGGGCCGGCTCCCGGCGTCGCACGTCCCGGCCGCCTGCGGGTCGCCGCCCCCGGTGAACTGGCCGACGACCAGCAGCCCGCCGAGCAGCACGACCACCAGGGCCAGCGCGAGCACGCCGACCGGGATGAGCAGACGGAGGAAGCGCAGCCGGACGGGCAGGCGCGGCAGGCGGGCCGATCCGCCGCGCGGCGGGTCGTCACGCCGGGGCGGCCGGACCAGGGTCGACATGGCGGAGCCTCACGACGCCCGGTCGTAGCCGGCGACCCGCCAGTCGCCCGCGCCGACCTGGACGACGAGCAGCTGCAGGGTGACCGCGTCGGTGGGGACGTCGACGCGCAGCGACTCGGGGTGCACCTCCACCGCCCGCGGGGGCCCGGTGACCCGCGACGAGGGCACGTTGGCGGGATCGACCGACGCGAGCACCGGCAGGTACTCGTCGGTCGTGTAGGGCCGGAGCCGGTCGCTCCACTGCGCCGCGGAGACGCCCGCCGGGTGGTCGGCCCACGCGCTGGCCCAGCGCTGCGCGACGCCGAGCGCCGCCTGCGGGGCGGCCGAGGGGGGCAGCGCCGTCGGGGTCAGCTCCGGGGGCGGCGCGGCGGGCACCGGCGGGACCGCGGTCACCGTCGGGACGTCGGGGACGGGCGCGAGCGCCCCCGCCGACCGGCCCGAACCGGCCGAGGCCCACGTGCCGACGTACGCCACGCCCGCGACGACCAGCGCCAGGACCGCCAGCACGACCACGAACCGCACCGGCGAGTGCAGCGGCCACTCCCACAGCCCCCGGTAGGCCCCGGAGCGCCCGCGCCTAGTCCGGATCGGCACGCGGGGCTCCCGGGGTCGGCGTCACGGGCCCGGACCTCCCGGACGGGCCGCGCTCGACGCGGCTCTCGAGGACCCGCCCCTCGACCACCGGGCCGCGGCCCTCCGCCGGGCGCGGCGAGGGGCGGTAGATGCGCTGCGAGGGCGCGCCGTCGACCTCCGCGATCCGGGGCGCCGCGCGGGGCAGTGCCGGGCGGGAGGCGTCGATCTCGCGGCGGGGCACGCCGCCGGTCTGGCCCGACCGTCCCGACGTGGGCCGCACGACCTCGGACTCGACGTGCACCGTGCGCGCCGGGCGGGCCCGGCCGGCGTCGTCGACGGACTCCTCGGGGCGCAGCGCCCCCTCGCCCCGGCGGCGGTCGACGCGCTCGCCCCACCAGTCGTCGCCGCGCGCGCCGTCGCCGCGCAGCCGCCCCATCGCCCGCCCGAGCGCGCCGGTGCCCGCGGCCGGGACGATCCCGCCGACCTGCTCGCGGGTGAGGCTGACCATCGAGGTCAGCCGGCGGAACGGCCGCGACACCGCCCAGAGGATCACCGTGACCACGCCGGTGACCAGCAGCGCGAGCCACGTGTCGACCCCCGAGCCCGGTCGGAAGAGCGAGATGACCAGCAGCGAGTGCAGCCCGGCGAGGGCACCGACGAGCAGCGTGTTCACCAGCGCCGCGCCGCCGATGCGCAGCATCGCCGGGAGTACCTCGGGCTTGAGCAGGGCCACGACGGCGAGGGCGGGCGCGACCATGACGAGCAGCCGGATCATCAGCATCGACACCAGCACGAGCACCTTGCTCATCAGCTGGAACAGCGCGATGCACAGCGCCTGGACCAGGGCCAGCGCCCCGGCACCGACCCGCGAGCCCGACCGGCCCTGGAAGTAGGAGTAGCGGTCCCCGACCTTGCCCGCGACGTCGGTGAACTGCTGCTTCTTCGCGTCGGCCTGTGCCTGCCCGTCCTGTCCGGTGGCCACCTCGACCTTGGAGAAGGTCTGGGCCTCGAGCAGGGGGCGCCCGAGGTCGCGGGCCTGCGGCACGTCGGCCGAGCCGAACTCGCCGCGCAGCCAGTTCGAGTAGACGATCTGGTCGGTCAGCACCGTCGGCAGCGTGTTCTGGTCACCGACGCCGACCTGGCGCAGGAAGCCCTGCTGCATCGCGGTGACGCCGTCGAGCAGCACGCCGTCCAGCGCCCGCGACCACTGGATCGGCGCCGCGTAGGCCGCCGCCGCGAGCCCGAGGGCGAGCACCGCGACGAGTCCGCGCCGCGCCTGCTGCGACAGGTCCCCGCGCATCGCGAGCAGCAGCATGATCGCCGCGAGCGCCGCCAGCGCGACCCCGACCCACGTCGTGAAGACGGCCTCGTACATGGCCCGCGTGCCGGTCTGGATGACCGAGTCGAGCGGCGTGAGCAGGCTCGAGCCACGGGCGATGAGGTAGTGCGCCCAGTTGACGCCGCCGACGATCAACTTGGCGACGTCGAAGACCTGGTTGCCCAGCCAGGTGTCGGTGGCCGCCGCGGGATCGCGGGCGCCGCCCGGGCCGCAGCCCAGGTCGTAGGTCCACCAGACCTGCCCGGCGTAGCCGACCTGGTCGTACACGCTGCCCGGCGTCCCGACGCCGATCGGTGCGGGATCGAGGGACCCGACCAGTCCCGTGCCGGGCCGGTCGGCGTCGGGCGGGGCCTTGCAGTCGAAGGCCTGCGCGGACGCCGTGCCGCCGACGAGGACCAGGCCCGCGACCAGCGAACCGACGACGAGGAGGGCCCGGGCGCGCCGGGACCGCGGCAGCCGGAGGCCCCGGTGACGAGCGAACGGCGCCGTCCTGGCGTGCGACGCCAGCAACGTGCCGTTGCTGCCACGGAGGGCCGACCACGGGAACCGAGCGAACGGCGCCGTCCTGGCGTCCGACGCCAGGAACGTGCCGTTGCCGGCATGGGGGCTGCGACGGGGACTGCGACCGAGGCGCGGGCCTCCCCGCCGCCACCCGATGACCAGCGCCGCGGCGAGGATGCCGACGACGACGATCACCCGTCGCCTCCGCCCCGTCCCGCCGGGCGGCCCACCGCCACGCCGTCCTGGTCGCTCTCCCCGGCCGGGTGCTCCGGGTCGCGGCGCGCGGCGGGCGCGGTCGGTCCGGGGTCCGGCGCCCCGTCGCCGCGCTGCCCGTCGTCCGGTTCGCGGGCCGCGGGCGCGGTCGCCCGCGGCGGCACGGGCAGGTGGGCACGGCGCGCGTCGGGGTTGGTGTCCAGCGCCTCCCGCAGGTGCGCCAGGTGCGGGCCCTCGAGATCGACGCGGATCTTCTCGACGCCCCCGTGGCCGTCGGAGAAGACGAACTGGCGCGGGGTGTCGTCCGGGCTGTCGTCGTGGTCGCCGAGCGAGCGGGAGGCGGTCGGGCGCGGCGAGAGCGTCCCGAGCATCTCCTCGTACCCGACGTCGGTGGGCACCCGCAGCAGCCGCAGCGCCTC
>NZ_JBVPVA010000254.1:0-8511 GCF_055612215.1 Actinomycetospora sp.
GGCGGGTCGTCCGCTCGGCCGCCCCGACCCTGGTCATGGCCATCGCCGTGTTCATGATCCTCAACCAGCTCGGCATCGCCCAGACCATCGTCAACGCCACCTACATCGCCCTGATCGGCGCGGTCGCCCTGGGCTCGGCGCTGGCGTTCGGGCTCGGTGGCCGCGACGCCGCGAAGGACCTCATCGACTCGGGCTACCGCCGCGCCCAGGACCAGTCCGACCAGGTCCGCGCCGACCTGCAGACCGGGCAGGCGCGCGGCCAGGCCGACGCCCAGCGCACCGCGCAGTACGCCCAGCACGGTGACACCGCCACCGCCGGGTACACGGCCGACCCCGCCGCCACGAGTGGCGCCCAGGGCTCCCGGCCGATCCGCTGAGCCGCGCCCGATCGCGACGCCCGCCGTCGCGATCGGGGGTGTGCGGGCCCCTCGGGAGGGGCATCAGCGCGCCCCGTGTGGTCGAGGTGAGATCGTCGAGGGGAGATCAGTGTGAGCAGTCCAGGTGATCGACGGGTGGCCGGCGGCGCGCCGCCGACCGGGCGCCCCGCGGGTGCGCCCCCGCAACGGCGACGCCCGTGGTGGGTGTGGTTGCTGCTGATCGTCCTCGCCGTCGTGATCATCGTGGTCATCCTGTTGCTGGCCACGCAGTGCGGCAGCGGGTCCGGCTCGTCGGGCGGGCCCGCCACGCCGGCGGCCGGGGCGCCCCCGGCCGGTGCGGGGGCACCCGGGGCCCCGCCCGCCGGGGCCCCTGCTGCCGGAGCCCCGCCCGCCGGGGCACCAGGCGCATCCGCTGGCGCTCCGGCCCCGGGTGCGGGTCAGCCCGGAGCGCCGGCCGGCGCCACGGGCGCGAACTCCGGCGGGGGCGACGTGGCGGCGGTGTCCACGCGGGTGTCGCAGATCCTCGCGGCCGCTCCGGTGACGTTCCAGCCGGACCGGCCCGAGCTCACCGCGGCCGGCCGGCAGAGCGTGGACCGGGTGGCGCGCGAGCTCGCGGCCGCGCCCGCCGCGAAGGTCTCGGTGACCGGGTACGCGGCGCCGGTCGACCGCGGGGTCGGACCGAACGCGCAGGCCCTGTCCGACCAGCGTGCGGCCGCGGTCGCACAGCGCCTCGCGGCGGACGGGATCGGGGCGGACCGGGTGCAGTCGCACGGCGCGGCCGACACCAACCCGCTCACGAGCACGGCGGCGAGCCGCCGCGCCGACATCACGGTGTCCTGACGCGCTTCCCGCCCACAACGGCCCCACTACCTCCATCGAGGTGGTGGGGCCGTCGTCGTCGACCGTGCGGCCGGATCGCTGTCCGCCGGCCCGCGTGATGGGTAGCGTCCCTGCCAGGCATGCGTCCCGGACCCCGGCGCCTCGTCCCCAACGCGCGTCGAGGAGCGGATCCGGTGCGGAGCACGAGGTTGCGCGGGCGCGACGAGGAGCTGGCCGTGATCGCGGCCCGGCTCGACGAGGCCGCCTCCGGGCGGGACGCGACGATCCTCGTCGAGGGCGCCCCGGGGTCGGGCAAGACCGGGCTCCTGCGCGAGGCCGCGGCCATGGCCGCGCAGCGTGGCATGCGGGTGGGGTCGGCCGCCGCCGCCGTGAGCGACCAGGTCGGCCACATGGGCCCGGTGCTGGCCGCCCTGTTCGACGGCCCGCGCTCCCCGCTGGACCCGCGTGACCTCGCCGCGCTGCACGACCTCCCCGAGCAACGACACTGGCTGTTCGAGGACCTGGCCGCGCAGCTGGAGCGGGCCGCGATGGACTCGCCCGTCCTGGTGTGCCTCGACGACGTGCAGTGGGCCGACCCGGCCTCGCTGGCGGCGCTGCGACGGCTGCCCGTCCGGCTGGCCGGACTGCCGATCGTCTGGCTCGCGGCCTCCCGCACCGGCTCACCGCGAGAGGCGCTGCGCACCACGCGGGAGATGCTGGCCGACGTCGGGGCGGCGCGGATCACCGTGGCGCCGTTGGGCGAGGACGACGTCGCCGACGTCGTGGCCGACCTCGTCGGCGCGCCCCCGGACGCGGCGCTGCGCCGGCTCGCCGGGCGGGCCCACGGGAGCCCGTTCCTGCTCGTCGAGCTGGTGCGCGGCCTCGTCGAGGAATCCCTGGTGCACGTCCGCGGGAACTCGGCGTCCCTGGTCGAGGACCGGGTGCCCACCCGGCTGGGCGAGGGCATGCGGGAGCGCCTGCGCCGGCACTCCGACGCCGCCCGCCGGGTCGCGAGCACGGCGGTCGCCCTCGGGCGGACCTTCACCGTGGACCAGCTCGCCACCCTGCTCGACGTCGCGCCGACCGACCTGCTCGACCCCGTCGAGGAGCTGCTGGCCGGGGACCTGCTGGTCGAGGCGGACGGGGGACTGGCCTACCAGCACGATCTGGTGCGCGAGGCCGTGCAGGACACGCTGCCCGCGTCGGCGCTGCGTGCGCTGCAGCGCCAGGGTGTCGACGCGCTGCTCCGGTGCGGGTCGTCCCCGGTGGAGGTCGCCGCGCAGCTCGCCGAGAGCGCCGAGCCCGGGGACGAGAACGCGGTGCGGGCGCTGGTCGCGGCCGGCCGCAGCCTGGCGGGCTCCGACCCGGGCACCGCGGCCGACCTGGGCCTGCAGGCCCTGCGGCTCGCTCGCGACGACGATCCGCTGCGCCGCGCGCTCGTCGTGGAGACGACCGTGCTGCTCCACGCCGCCGGGCGCTCCGCGGAGGGGAAGACCTTCGCGGACGCCCTGCTGCGCCGGACCCTGCCCGCCGACCAGGAGGCCGAGGTCCGGCTCGGCATCGCCAACATGATCGGGGTGTCCCCGGACGTCCGGGCCGACGCGAGCCGGCAGGCACTGACCCTGGCCGCGCTGGCGGCGCCGGTGCGGGCCCGGCACTTCGCCAGCCTCGTCCACAGCGAGGTCATGGCCGGACGGCGGCGATCCGCGCGGGAGCTGCTCCCGGCGGCCCGGTCGGCGCTCGCGGACACGGACGACGCCCTCGCCCGGTTCGCGCTGGACCTCGCCGTCGGTGGGCTCGCCTACGCGGGCGGGGACTTCGCGCAGTCCCTCGAGCTGATCTCCGCCGCCGCGCACAGCACCGCCGCCCACCGCGAACCCGCCCGCCGGGTGCTCGCCCGCCAGTGGCGCACGGAGGTGCTGGCGGTCCTCGACCGGTACGACGAGTCGCTCCCGGTCATCGCCGAGAGCCAGGGGCAGGCGCAGCGCGACCGCCAGGAGATGGGCGTGCGGCTGTGGGGGATGGGCCACGGGCGGGCGCTGCTGCGGGTCGGCCGGCTGACCGACGCCGCCGCCGTGCTCGAGGGCGTGCTCGAGGCCGCCGAGGACGGGGCCCTGGTCGGCGTGCTCGACGCGGCCGCCCTCGTCGCGCTCGGTCGCGTCGGGATCCACACGGGGAACCGTGCCCAGGTCCAGCGCTTCGTGGCGATGTGCCGGACGGTCCTCGACACCGGGACCCCGGCGATCCAGCGCTACGCCACCTGGCTGCTGGCCCTCGAGGCGCTGGCCGCGGGGAGCCCGGACGTCGCGCGCGGGCACCTCCGGGCGGTCGGCGGCGTCGCGGGCCTGGTCGAGCAGCCGTTGCTGATCTCCGACGTGACCGACGAGGTCCACCTGGTGCGCCTCGCGGTCGCCACCGGGGAGCGGGACGCCGTGCCCGCGGTCGTCGAATCCGCCCGCGCACGTCAGGAGCGCAATCCCGACGTCGCCTCGATCGCCGGCTCCGCCTCGCACGCCCGGGCCCTGGCGGGCGACCCGGACGCGTTCGCGGCCGCCGTCGGGCACTTCGAGCGCGGCCCCCGCCCCCTCGCCCTCGCCTCGGCGCTGGAGGACGCCGGTCGGGCTGCCCGCGCGGCGGGCGCCCGCGACGCGGCCGTCGCCCACCTCGACCGCGCGCTGCGGGCGTACGTCGACGCCGGTGCGTCGTGGGACGTCGGGCGGGTGCGTGGTCGCCTCGCCGCGCTCGGCGTCCGGCGGCGGGTGACCTCCGTGACCCGCCCCGTCGCGGGCTGGGGGTCGCTCACCGCGTCCGAGCTCGCGGTCGTGCGCCTCGTGGTGGACGGGATGACCAACCGGGAGACCGCCGAGCACCTCTTCCTCTCGCCCCACACGGTCAACTCCCACGTCCGGCACGCCTTCGCCAAGCTCGGGATCCACTCCCGGCTGGAGCTCGCGAAGGCGGCGGCCGAGCACGACGTCGCCTGACCCCGTCGCGGAGTCACCTCCCGGGCTGGTCGTGCACCGCGACCCACAGCGTGTACGGGTTGCCGAGGCCCGGGTGCGTGGCCAGGAGGCGGCCGAAGAGGTCGGTGGGGGAATCGCTCGTCGCGGCGGCGGCGTCGAACGCCGCGATGTACTCGCGGGTGGCGTCGAGGCACCGGTGGGCGTCGTCGTCGGGTGCGGCCGCGTCCTTGTGGCCCGCGACGATCCTCGAGGCCCCGAGCTCCTCGACGCGGTCGAGCGCCTCGAGCCACGCCGCCCGTGACGCCGGGGTCGACCCGGCCAACCAGGGGTGGATGCCGTTGTAGACGACGTCGCCCGCGACGACCAGGTCGAGCTCGGGGACGTGCACCACGCTCGAGTTGTCGACGTCGCCGTGACCCACGTCGACGGCCCGGGCGCGCCCGTCGAGCAGCACCTCGTCCTCGGCCAGAGCCCGGGGCAGTCCGGGCTCGTCGCTGAGCTGATCGGGGAACACCGACCGCCAGAAGGGCAGGAGCGCCGGTCCGACCTGCAGCGCCGCGACGGGGACCGCCGCGGGCAGGGCGACGAGGTCCAGCCCCGGCCACCGTGCCCGCAGCGGTGTCGCCCCGAAGAAGTGGTCGGCGTGGCCGTGGGTGACGTAGACGGTGCTCGGCCGACGGCCGAGTCCGTCGCACCACTCGCCCAACGCCCGGGACTCCGAGGTCGTCATCAGCGCGTCGACGAGGAGGGAGTCGCGCTCGGAGGTGATCAGGGTCGCCGTGGTGGCGGGCCAGGTCGCCGGGCCGTCCCACCCGGGCACCGCGCTCGGGATCGGCTTGGTGGGGCTCAGGTACACGTGGGCGTCGAGCTCGGACACGGGTCTCCTCGTCGCGGTCGGGGTCCCGGTCACGGCGTCGCACCCTCGCTGTGGAACGCGATGTCACCGACGTCGATCGCGACGAGCAGTGGCTCGGGCACCAGCACGTAGTCGCCCTCGTAGGCGTACACGCGCCGCCGGGTCGGCACGACGATCCCGTCGACCTCCCGGTAGCGCGAGGCGTAGTTGAGCCCGGTGCCGCCGCCGAGGACGTCGACGGTGTAGTCGTGGCGTCGGAGCAGCCCGTCGGGCCCGAAGCAGGAGATCTGGCGGCGGGTGTGGCTGCGCACCGAGTCGGGGAAGTCGACGGCCAGGCGCCGCCACCTCTCGCCGTCGACCTCGATCGGGGTGATCTCCTCGACCGCGAAATCGGGCCGGGTGTAGAGGAACGGGATCGACAGGTAGGTCCACAGCGCCTCGCCGCTGAAGTACGCGACGTGGACGTCGTCCCACGGGGTGTCCGCCTGCTGGCCCGCGAACGATGCCTCGGGGTCGTCCCGGGTCTCGGCCGGTGCGCCCGCCCGCTCCACCACGACACGGTCCGGCGTGAACACGGTGCGCTTGTCCTCGCCGACGAAGTCCATCTCGACGCGCTCGGTGTCGGTCCGGACCGAGATCTCGACGTCCTTCAGCACGTCCGGCCGGCCCTTGAGGTGCCAGATCGCACCCGTGATCGAGACCGCGGCCCCGATCGAGGTGATCTCCCGCCAGCGGTCGAGGCCTCCGTGGGCCTCGACCGCCTCCTGCAGCAACGGGTTCACGCGGTCGTCACGCCACCTTCGCCAGCGCGCCGGCGATGAACGCGGAGACGGTGACCGGACGGGACATGAACGCGACGTGCGAGGCGTCGATGGTCTCCGTCGTGGCGCCCATCCGCTCGGCCATGAAGTGCTCCGTCTCCGGGTTGATGGCCCGGTCCTGCTCGGAGACCAGGTACCAGCAGGGCTTGGTCCGCCAGCCGGGGGTGCCGCTCAACGGCTCGCTCGCCGCGGCGATGGACAGCGGGCGCTGGCTGAGGGCCATGACCGAGGCGACGTCGACGGGGAGGTCCGCACAGAAGGTCTCGCGGAACTGCGCGACGTCGATGAACAGGTCCGGGCCCCCGGCGGCGCCCGGTGCCGGGTAGGAGCTCGGCCGACCGGTGGAGGCCAGCAGCGACGGCGCGAACGGCTCCTGCACGCTGAGCAGCGAGTCGCCCGTGTCGAGGCCGAACGCGGCGAGGTAGACGAGCCCGACGACGTTGGGCAGGTCGGCCGCCGCCTGCGAGACGACCGCGCCCCCGTAGGAGTGACCGACCAGCAGGACCGGTCCCTCGATGGCGCCCACGGCCGCCGTGAGGGCCTCGGCGTCGGTGCCGAGCCCGCGGAGCGGGGTGGGCGGGGCGGAGACCGGGACCCCCGCGGCGGTGAGCTCACGGATGACGCCGGCCCATCCCGAGGCGTCGGCGAACGCGCCGTGGACGAGGACCACGCTGGGGGTGCTCATGGAGAGGTGTCCTTCCGGAAGACGGTGGGTGCCCGGTCAGGACAGCAGCGCGGCGGGGTGGCGCGCATCGCACGAACCTGCGATTACACGGCTGGACCGGTGGGCCCGCTCAGGTATACCGACCGGTGAGGTTATGCCTTACCGTCTTGAGTATCCCGATCGGTATAGCGCACTGGAGGCGGCACTCATGCTCGCGACCCCGAACCCCCTCACCCGGACCCCGATCGGGCTGGCCGGGGTCGGCATGGCGCTCATCGCGGTCTGCTACGGGCTGGCCCGCTTCGCCTACGGGCTGTTCGTGCCCGTCTTCCGGGCCGAGTTCGGCCTGGACGCCGCCACCGCCGGAGCGGTCGCGTCCGGGAGCTACGGGGCCTACTGCATCGCCATCGTCGTGGCGACGCTCGCCACGACCCGCTGGGGTCCGCGGGCCGTGGCGGTCGCCGCCGGGGTGTGCGCGACCGTGGGCACGGCCGTGATCGCCGTGGCACCCGGGACGGCCGTGCTGGCCGCCGGCGTCGTCCTCGCCGGGTCGAGCACCGGACTGGCCTCACCGCCGCTGGCCCAGGCCGTCGCCCGGACCGCGCCCCCGCGGCTCGAACCGCGGCTGCAGACCGTCGTGAACGCGGGCACGGGGCTCGGCGTCCTCGTCTCGGGCCCGGTCGCGCTGCTCCTCGCGGCCCAGTGGCGCTGGGCCTGGGCCGCGTTCTCGGTCGCGGCGCTCGCCGTCACGTGCTGGGCGTGGACCACGGTGCCGGGTCGTACCGGGCCGGTCACCACCCGATCGTCCTCGAGTGCATCCGCCCTCATCGCGAGCCTCCTGGCCCCCCGCGGCGCCCGCAGCCTGGTGCTGGCCGCCGGTGTGATGGGGCTGGGGAGCGCCGCGGTGTGGACCTTCGGCCGCGACCTCGTCGGCTCCGCGGGCCGCGGCGACCTCACCGGCGTCGTCATGTGGATCGCCCTGGGCGCCGCCGGACTGCTCGGAGCCTTCGCCGGCGACCTCACCGGCCGTCTCGGCCTCGCGCGCTGCTGGAGCGTGGCCATGGTGCTGCTGGGCGGCGCCACCGCCCTGCTCGCCCTCGGCGCCGACGTGCCCGCGCTCGCCGTCGCGATCGGCGCCGTCTTCGGCGCGGTCTACATCGCCCTGACCGGGCTCCTGCTGCTGTGGGCGACGCGCGTCCACCCCGACCGGCCGGTCGTCGGCGTCGGGGCGACCTTCCTGGTCATCGCCCTCGGGCAGGCCCTCGGCGCCCCGCTCCTCGGCGTCCTCGCGGACGCGGTCACGCTGCCCGGCGCGTTCCTGGCCGCGGCCGTCGTCTGCGCCCTCGGCGCGTTGCTCCGCCCGCGAGCGGAGCGGGCCTGATCAGACCCGCGCGGGCGGGGTGACCGCCACGGCGACCGCGAACCCGACCGCGGCCAGCGTCCAGGCCGCCGCGTCGAGCACGTGGCTGCCGAGGAGCACCGCGGCCACGAAGTGCAGGGGCTGGGACACGACGATCGCGACCGCGGCCCACCGGGGCACCGCCCGCCAGAGGGCGAGGCCGAGCAGCACCGTGCCCAGCACGTGGCCGGCGACGAACACCGCGCCCTCCAGCCCGCCGGGCCCGATGCTCGACAGGGTGTCGAGCAGCCGGACGGCGGCGTCCTGGGCGATGCCGGCGTCGGTGGCGGCCAGCGGCACCGGGTCGAGCGCGGTGGTCCAGGCCAGGCTCGCGAACCCGAGCCAGGCGACGACCGCCCCGATCCAGCCCAGCACCGGGGCCGCCCGGACGGCGCGCACGGCGACGAGCAGCACGGCGAGCGGCAGGGTCAGCAGCGCGAGGTAGTCCAGCCACAGCACGGCGGTCTGGAGCTCGGGATGGCTCAACGTCGTCGCGACGACGGCCGCGGAGTCGTCGGACGCGTCGGAGGGCAGCAGCAGCCGGATCGCGGCGACGGTGAGCGGGCCGAGTGCGGCCACGGCCACGGCGAGCGCGCGCCCGAGCGAGGGTGC